>NZ_WIBD01000012.1:0-92132 GCF_009495975.1 Pseudomonas sp. SZ57
CCAACCTTCGGGGGTCACACCAATATCCAGGGGGTACCTTTAACGCGCCGCCACGCCATGCCTCTGCAGCGCCCATTCCACATGCTCCCTGACCAGTTCCGAGGGATAGTCGCGCCGTGCTTGCAGGGCCTCGATCACCGGGATGGTGGAGGGCGCATTGCCCAGCCCCACGGCCAGATTGCGTAGCCAGCGCTCATAACCCGCCCGGCGCAGCGGCGAGCCTTCGGTGCTGCCGAGGAATTTCTCTTCATCCCAGAGGAACAGCTCGGCCAACCCGGCGTTGTCCAGGTTGTGGCGCGGCTGAAAGTCGCTCTGGTCGGTCGGCCGGGCGAAGCGGTTCCATGGGCAGACGATCTGGCAATCGTCACAGCCGAACACCCGGTTGCCGATCAATGGCCGCAGCTCTTCGGGGATCGCCGTCTTCAGCTCAATGGTCAGGTAGGAAATACAGCGCCGCGCATCAAGTACGTAAGGGCCGATAAACGCCGCGGTCGGGCAGATGTCCAGGCAGGCTGTACAGCGCCCGCAGTGTTCGGTTGCATGAGGTGCGTCGACCGGCAACGGGATATCGACAAATAGCTCGCCAAGAAAGAAGAAGCTGCCCGCCTTGCGGTTGAGCACCAACGTGTTCTTGCCGATCCAGCCCAGCCCGGCCTGTTCGGCGATGGCCTTTTCCAGCACTGGCGCGCTGTCCACGAAGGCTCTAAAGCCAAACGGCCCTATGGCCTGCTGAATACGCTCGGCCAGTTGCTGCAGGCGCTTGCGGATGAGTTTGTGATAATCACGGCCCAGCGCGTAACGTGAGACGTAGGCTTTTTCCGGCTCGGTCAGGCGCTGCGCCATCTCGGTGTCGCCCGGCAGATAATCCATGCGCAGCGACACCACGCGCAGCGTTCCCGGCACCAGCTCAGCGGGGTGGGAACGTTTGCTGCCATGGGCTGCCATATAGTCCATTTCCCCGTGATAGCCTGCATCGAGCCAGCGTTGCAGATGCTGCTCGTGCTCTGCCAGGTCCAGGCCGCTGATCCCGACTTCCTGAAAACCCAGCTCACGCCCCCACGCCTTGATTGAGACGGCAAGGGCGGCAAGATCGTCGGAAGTGGGAAGTACAGCAGTAATAGCGGACATGCGCAGAGAGAAACCGGGGCCAAGGTGCGTATAATTCTGCCAGACATCGGAGCCCATAGACGCATGTTCGACACTAAACCTCATTTACCCGACGCGCTGTACAGCGCTGCGCAGGTCCGCGACCTCGACGCACGGCTGATTGCGGCCGGCACACCCGGCCTGGAATTGATGCTGCGTGCGGCGCAGGCGTTGTGGCACACCCTGCTTCGGCGCTGGCCGGAGGCCAACGAACTGACCGTATTGACCGGGCGAGGCAACAACGCCGGTGACGGGTATCTGGTCGCTGCCATGGCGCACAAGGCCGGCTGGCAGGTCAGGGTGCTGTCTGTCGGCGACCCGGCCGCACTGACCGGTGATGCGGCGGCGGCGCATGCTGCGGCTTTCGGTATTCATATTCAGGCATGGGCCGGGCAGCCGCTGGCCGGTGTCGTGCTGGATGCCTTGCTCGGCACCGGGCTCGAAGGCAAGGTGCGCGAGCCCTATGTCTCGGCCATCAACGCTATCAACGACAGTGGTCTGCCCGTCGTGGCCGTGGATATTCCATCGGGCTTGAGTGCAGATACCGGGCAGACACTGGGTGTCGCGGTGCGTGCCGATGTGACCGTTACGTTCATCGGCCTCAAAGTGGGGCTGTTGACGGGCGATGCGGCGGACCTGGTGGGTGAGCTGATTTTCGACGACCTGCGTGCGGACCCGGCGCTGGTGGCGCAAGCGCCGTTCAGTGCGAAGCGCCTCGATAAACACAACCTGCCGCCACTCGCAGCACGCCCGCGAACCGCCCATAAAGGCCTGTTTGGCCGGGTGCTGGTCATCGGTGGCGATCACGGTTTTGGCGGCGCAGCGTTGCTCAGCGCCGAAAGCGCCCTGCGCAGCGGTGCAGGCATGCTGACGCTGGCGACAAGGCCCGAGCATGTTCCGGCCGCCCTGACGCGCATGCCGGAAATCATGAGCGCGGCGATTCATTCGGCCAACCAGCTGATGGGCTTGATCGAGCCAGCCAGCGTGTTGGTGGTCGGTCCCGGACTGGGGCAGGCGGCCTGGGGGCGCAGCCTGCTGTCGGCGGCTGCCAATGCGGATCGTCCGCAGGTGTGGGATGCCGATGCGCTGAACATGCTCGCCGCCGGGCTGGTCAGCCTGCCCAAAGGCAGTGTCATCACCCCGCATCCGGGCGAGGCGGCGCGGTTGCTGGGCGTGGGCATCAAGGACGTTCAGGCTGACCGGGCCGCTGCGGTGCGCGCGCTGGCGCGTAAATTCGATACGGTTTGTGTGCTCAAGGGCTCCGGCAGCCTGATTGCCGATGCGAGTGGGCAACTGGCGCTGTGCGACCGCGGTCATCCGGCCATGGCCACCGCGGGGCTGGGTGACGTGTTGGCCGGATTGACCGGCGCGCTGATGGCGCAGCATCTCAAGCCGTTCGACGCGGCCTGTCTGGCCGTGTGGCTGCACGCAAGCGCCGGTCAGAAAGTCGGTGAGTGCGGTCGAGGGCTGGCCGCCAGCGATATTATTCCTGCCATTCGTCAGTTATTGGAGGAGCTGCAACCGTGTCTGATTTAACGCTGCATGTGGTTGGCGAAGAGGCAATGATGGATTTTGGTGCACGTCTGGCCAAGGTCACTGAAGGCCTTGGCGTCATCTTTCTGGATGGCGATCTGGGCGCTGGAAAAACCACGCTTTCGCGGGGATTGATTCGCGGCTTCGGGCATGTCGGGGCCGTCAAGAGTCCTACTTTCACGTTGGTCGAACCTTACGAAATCGGCGCGATAAAGGTGTTTCACTTTGACCTTTACCGGCTGGTCGATCCGGAAGAACTCGAGTACATGGGCGTGCGTGATTACTTCGACGGCGACGCACTTTGTCTGATTGAATGGCCCCAGCGTGGTGCAGGCTTTTTGCCAAAGCCTGACCTGACCATTACCATTGGGCCGCACGGAGAAGGTCGGTCCGTGATATTGAGCCCGCTGGGCTCGCGTGGCGAACGTTGGTGTGCCACTTTGGCTTTGGAATTCAAATAGATATGGGGTTAGGTATGCGCATGCGCGCGCTGGTTACTGTAGTTGGTCTGCTGTTGATGGCCCTGGCTGTCGAGGCGGTTGCCGCTACGCAAGTACGAAGTGTCCGCTTATGGCGAGCGCCGGATAACACACGTCTGGTCTTCGACCTGACGGGGCCGGTTCAGCACAGCCTGTTTACCCTGACTTCGCCTGACCGTCTGGTGATCGATATCAATGGTGCGACGCTTGGCGGCCCCTTGAACGTACCGACGGCCAATACGCCGATCAGCAGCATGCGTTCTGCGCAGCGCACGCCTACCGACCTGCGCGTGGTCATCGACCTGAAAAAAGGTGTGACCCCGAAGAGCTTCACGCTGGCGCCGAATCAGCAATACGGCAACCGTCTGGTGGTCGACCTGTACGACAACGCCGCCGATGCCAATCCGACACCGGTCATTCCGGATACCGCTGCCAACACTGCGCCCGCGGTTCCGGTCAGCCCGGCCAAGCCTGAAATCAAGCTGACCCCGGTGCCGAACGGCAAGCGCGACATCGTCGTGGTGATCGATGCCGGGCACGGCGGGGAAGACCCCGGTGCCTCGGGCGGCGCCGGTCAGAAAGAGAAAAACGTGGTGCTGTCGATTGCCAAGGAGCTGCAGCGCCAGGTGAATGCCGAGAAAGGCTATCGCGCCGAACTGACGCGCACCGGCGACTACTTCATTCCGTTGCGCAAACGTACCGAGATCGCCCGCTCCAAGGGCGCCGACCTGTTCGTGTCGATCCACGCCGACGCCGCGCCGTCTTCCGCTGCGTTCGGCGCATCGGTGTTCGCCCTGTCCGATCGGGGGGCCACTTCCGAAACCGCACGCTGGCTGGCGGACAGTGAAAACCGTTCCGACCTGATTGGTGGTGCCGGCGCGGTCAGCCTCGATGACAAGGACCGCATGCTCGCAGGCGTGTTGCTGGACTTGTCCATGACCGCCTCGCTGTCTTCGAGCCTCAACGTTGGCCAGAAGGTATTGAGCAACATCGGCCGCGTGACCTCGCTGCACAAGTCACGTGTCGAGCAGGCGGGCTTCATGGTGCTCAAGTCGCCGGATATCCCGTCGATTCTGGTGGAAACCGGCTTTATCTCCAACGCCAACGAGGCCAACAAGCTCGGTTCTGCGTCGCATCAGCAGGCGCTGGCGCGTTCGATCACGTCGGGCGTCAAACAGTTCTTCCAGCAGAACCCGCCGCAGGGCACCTATATCGCCTGGCTGCGTGATAACGGCAAGCTGGCCCAGGGGCCGCGCAATCACGTTGTTCGGTCCGGCGAAACCCTGGCCATGCTCGCCGCGCGCTACGACATGAACATCGCCACCTTGCGCAGCGCCAACAATCTGAAGTCCGATGAATTGAAGATCGGCCAGGATCTGCGTATTCCAAGTTCCGAGGTGGCGACTCAGTAATGACCGATCTCCTGCTCGACGGCGCCGAAGCCGATAACGCTCAGACTGCCCTGAACGCAGCACGCATCGAACTGCTCAGCCCGCGTCTGGCCAACCAGATTGCGGCGGGCGAAGTTGTCGAGCGTCCGGCTTCGGTGATCAAGGAGCTGCTGGAAAACAGCCTCGATTCCGGCGCGCGGCGCATCGATGTTGACGTCGAGCAGGCCGGTATCAAACTGTTGAAAGTGCGTGACGATGGCAGCGGTATCTCTTCGGACGATCTGCCATTGGCGCTGGCACGCCACGCGACCAGCAAGATTCGCGACCTGGAAGACCTCGAGCGGGTCATGAGCCTGGGGTTTCGCGGCGAAGCGCTGGCTTCGATCAGCTCCGTGGCGCGCCTGACCCTGACCTCGCGCACCCGCGACGCCGATCAGGCCTGGCAGGTCGAAACCGAAGGTCGTGACATGGCGCCCCGCGTGCAGCCGGCCGCGCATCCGGTAGGCACCTCCGTTGAAGTGCGTGATCTGTTCTTCAACACGCCGGCCCGACGAAAGTTTCTGAAAGCCGAAAAAACCGAATTCGATCATTTGCAGGAAGTCATCAAGCGCATGGCGCTGGCGCGTTTCGACGTGGCCTTCCACCTGCGTCACAACGGCAAGACCGTGCTGAGCCTGCATGAAGCGCATGACGACACCGCCAGAGCGCGACGTGTCTCGGCAATCTGCGGGCCGGGCTTTCTGGAGCAGGCGCTGCCCATCGAGATCGAGCGCAATGGCCTGCATCTGTGGGGCTGGGTCGGGCTGCCGACCTTTTCGCGCAGCCAGGCCGACCTGCAATACTTCTTCGTGAATGGCCGGGCAGTGCGCGACAAGCTGGTCGCCCACGCGGTGCGTCAGGCGTATCGCGACGTGCTGTTCAATGGCCGTCATCCGACCTTTGTGCTGTTCTTCGAGGTCGACCCGGCCGCTGTGGACGTCAACGTTCACCCGACCAAGCATGAAGTGCGCTTCCGCGACGGGCGCATGGTGCATGACTTCCTGTATGGCACCCTTTACCGTGCGCTGGGCGATGTGCGCCCTGAAAATCAGCTGGGTGGCAGTGTGCCGGTTGTCGCCGAGACCCGCCCGAGCGGACCTGAAGCGGGTGAATTCGGGCCGCAGGGTGAAATGCGTCTGGCCAACAATGTGCTGGAGCAGCCCCAGGGCGAGCCGTTTGCCCGGCCTGCTGCCGGTGGCGGCGCTGGCAGCGGTTATCAGTATCAATACACGCCTCGGCCCACTGCTGGCGTGCCGGTGGCTGAAGCGCAAAGCGCTTACCGTGAATTCTTCGCGCCGCTGCCCAGTGCCGCGCCCGCGTCGCTGCCTGAATCGCCCGGTGATATTCCGCCGCTGGGTTATGCGCTGGCGCAGCTCAAGGGTATCTACATCCTTGCTGAAAACGCTCACGGCCTGGTGCTGGTGGACATGCACGCCGCTCACGAGCGGATCATGTACGAGCGCCTGAAAATAGCCATGGCCAACGAAGGCTTGAGCGGCCAGCCACTGCTGGTGCCCGAGTCCATCGCGGTCAGCCAGCGTGAAGCGGATTGTGCCGAAGAGCACCTTGCGACTTTCCAGCGCCTGGGCTTCGAACTGCAGCGGCTCGGCCCGGAAACCCTGGCGATCCGCCAGATCCCTGCGTTGCTCAAACAGGCCGAAGCCAATCGGCTGGTCAGCGACGTGCTGGCCGACCTCATGGAATACGGCACCAGTGACCGGGTGCAGGCGCACATGAACGAGCTGCTCGGCACCATGGCCTGCCACGGCGCAATTCGTGCCAATCGGCGTCTGGCCATCCCGGAAATGAACGGCCTGCTGCGTGACATGGAAAACACCGAGCGCAGCGGGCAATGCAACCACGGTCGTCCTACCTGGACCCAGATGGGTCTCAATGACCTGGATAAATTATTCCTGCGCGGTCAATGAATGAACGCTTTACCTCCGGCCATCTTTCTCATGGGGCCTACCGCTGCAGGCAAGACCGACCTTGCGATAGAACTGACCAAAGTGCTGCCCTGCGAGTTGATCAGCGTCGATTCTGCGCTGGTCTATCGCGGCATGGACATCGGCACCGCCAAGCCGTCGAAGGCGCAGCTGGCTGAACATCCTCACCGTCTGATCGACATTCTCGACCCGGCGCAAAGCTACTCCGCAGCC
Source organism: Pseudomonas sp. SZ57 (assembly GCF_009495975.1). Taxonomy (NCBI): domain Bacteria; kingdom Pseudomonadati; phylum Pseudomonadota; class Gammaproteobacteria; order Pseudomonadales; family Pseudomonadaceae; genus Pseudomonas; species Pseudomonas sp. SZ57. Next base: position 6,748 of record NZ_WIBD01000012.1, read on the forward strand.
GATTTTCGCAGTGACGCCCTGGCGGCCATGGCGGAAATTACCGCACGCGGAAATATTCCTTTGCTGGTCGGCGGCACTATGTTGTATTTCAAGGCTCTATTGGACGGGCTGGCGGACATGCCGGCGGCCGATGCACAGGTCAGGGCGCAGCTTGAGGCCGATGCACAGGCCTTCGGCTGGCAGGCATTGCACGATCAACTGGCGGTGGTCGATCCCGTTTCGGCGGCACGTATTCACCCCAACGATCCGCAACGGCTGATCAGGGCGCTCGAGGTGTATCGCGTCAGCGGAATGAGCATGACGGCACATCGCGAGCAACAAACTGCGCAAAGTACCGAAGCAGCCGCATCAGGGCGCCAGCAATTGCCCTATACTGTCGCGAACCTTGCCATCGCTCCGGCTGATCGCAAGGTGCTGCACCAACGCATCGCGCTACGTTTCGAGCAAATGCTGGATCAGGGGTTTCTGGACGAAGTACTGGCATTGCGCTCAAGAGGTGACCTGCATTCGGGGTTGCCATCGATAAGAGCTGTCGGTTATCGCCAGGTCTGGGATCACCTGGATGGGAAGCTGACGCGGGATGAAATGCAGGAGCGCGGCATCATTGCAACGCGCCAGCTGGCCAAAAGGCAGTTCACCTGGCTACGCAGCTGGGAGGACTTGCACTGGCTGGACAGCCTGGCCAGCGACAATCTGTCGCGCGCCTTGAAATACCTGGGATCGGTCTCCATATTGAGCTGAGTCCCTGCAATAGCCGTCTATCCTTGGGGGGTGGTCGGTCAAGCTAATCGAATTCGATTTATTATTTTATTGATCCTTAAAGGAGTGCGGCACATGTCAAAAGGGCATTCGCTACAAGACCCTTACCTGAATACCTTGCGTAAAGAGAAGGTCGGGGTATCGATCTATCTGGTCAACGGTATCAAGCTGCAGGGTACGATCGAGTCTTTCGACCAGTTCGTCATTTTGCTGAAGAACACGGTCAGCCAGATGGTTTACAAACACGCTATTTCCACCGTCGTACCGGTTCGCCCGATTCGCCTGCCAAGCGCTACAGACGCTGACGGCGCGGACGCCGAGCCAGGTAACGCCTGATAGGAGTCTGCCTTGTTCTTTGAGCGCCACAGTGGTGGTGAACGTGCAATTCTCGTTCATCTGGATGGTCAGGACCCTGAGGCGCGCGAAGATCCGCAGGAGTTTCAGGAATTGGCCATCTCGGCCGGTGCCGATACCGTTGCGTTTATCAACGTGCCGCGTCATCGGCCTTCGGCCAAGTATCTGATCGGCTCTGGCAAGGTCGAAGAGCTTCGCGATCAGGTCAAGGCCGAACAGGCCGATCTGGTCATCTTCAATCACACCCTCACGCCCAGTCAGGAACGCAACCTCGAACGCGTTTTCGAGTGTCGTGTGCTTGACCGCACCGGTCTGATTCTGGATATCTTCGCGCAACGGGCGCGTACTCACGAAGGCAAGCTTCAGGTCGAACTGGCCCAGCTTGAGCACATGAGTACCCGCCTGGTTCGTGGCTGGACCCACCTTGAGCGACAGAAAGGTGGTATCGGCCTGCGCGGTCCGGGTGAGACCCAGCTCGAAACCGACCGACGTCTATTGCGGGTTCGCCTGCGGCAGATCAAGGGACGGCTGGAGAAGGTTCGCAGCCAGCGTGATCAGGCCCGTCGCGGGCGTCGTCGCGCGGATATTCCATCGGTTTCACTGGTGGGGTATACCAACGCCGGCAAATCGACCCTGTTCAACTCGGTAACCGATTCGGATGTGTTTGCGGCAGACCAGCTGTTCGCCACGCTCGATCCGACCCTGCGTCGTCTGCAACTCGATGACCTGGGGCCTATCGTGCTGGCCGATACCGTGGGCTTTATTCGCCACCTGCCGCACAAGCTGGTCGAGGCCTTTCGGGCGACGCTTGAAGAATCGAGCAACTCCGATTTACTGCTGCATGTGATCGACTCCCACGAGCCGGATCGCATGTCGCAGATCGAGCAGGTCATGGCCGTGCTTGGCGAGATCGGAGCCGAGGGCTTGCCGATCCTCGAGGTCTATAACAAACTCGATCTGCTTGAAGGCGTAGAGCCTCAGATACAGCGCGATGCCGACGGCAAGCCGCAGCGTGTCTGGGTTTCTGCCCGTGATGGTCGAGGGCTTGATCTGCTCAAACAGGCTATCGCCGAATTGCTTGGCGACGACCTGTTCGTCGGCACGCTGCTTCTGCCTCAAAGTCTTGCCCGGCTGCGTGCCCAGTTCTTTGAACTGGGTGCGGTGCAGAGCGAAACGCACGACGAGGATGGTGCCAGCGTGTTGGCCGTACGACTGCCGCGCGTTGAACTCAATCGACTGGTGAGTCGCGAAGGATTGCAGCCGCTGGAGTTCATCGAGCAACACACTTTGCAATAAAAGCACGAGAAAGCCGTTGTACGGCTTTCCCGAGCATTCTGTAGCATTGGCCGGCGCGCCGCGGGCGCGTCTTTGCTTTATCAGATGGAGAGCGCTATGGCTTGGAATGAGCCGGGTGGCAACTCGAATAATCAAGATCCCTGGGGTGGCAAACGCCGTGGCGGCGACCGCAAGGGACCACCTGATCTCGACGAGGCCTTCCGTAAGCTGCAGGAAAGCCTGAAGGGGTTGTTCGGCGGCGGTAACAAACGCGGCAGCGATGGCGGCGGCAGTGGCAATGGCGGCGGTTCAGGCAAGGGCGGTGGCCTCGGCCTGCTCGGCATTGGCCTGGTCGTGCTCGTCGCTTTCTGGCTGTACAGCGCTATCTATGTGGTTGACGAGCAAGAGCAGGCTGTCGTGCTGCGTTTCGGTCAGTACCACGAGACCGTGGGCCCGGGCCTTAACATCTACTTCCCGCCGTTCGATCGCAAGTACATGGAAAACGTGACTCGCGAGCGCGCCTACAGCAAGCAGGGCCAGATGCTCACCGAAGACGAGAACATCGTCGAAGTGCCGCTCACCGTGCAATACAAGATCAGCGATCTTCAGGCGTTCGTGCTGAACGTCGATCAGCCTGAAATCAGCCTGCAGCACGCGACTGAAAGTGCGTTGCGCCATGTCGTGGGTTCCACGGCGATGGATCAGGTGCTGACTGAAGGCCGCGAACTGATGGCCAGCGAAATCAAGGAGCGTCTGCAACGCTTCCTCGATACCTACCGCACCGGCATCACCGTGACCCAGGTGAACGTACAGAGCGCCGCCGCGCCGCGTGAGGTGCAGGAAGCTTTCGATGACGTGATCCGCGCCCGTGAAGACGAGCAGCGTGCACGCAACCAGGCTGAAAGCTACGCCAATGGTGTGATCCCGGAAGCCCGTGGTCAGGCTCAGCGTATTCTCGAAGATGCCAACGGCTACCGTGATGAAGTGGTTTCGCGCGCCAAGGGTGAGGCGGATCGCTTTACCAAACTGGTTGCCGAGTACCGCAAGGCTCCTGAAGTCACCCGTCAGCGTCTGTATCTGGACACCATGCAGGAAGTCTTCAGCAACACCAGCAAGGTGCTCGTGACCGGCGACAAGGGGCAGAACAATCTGCTTTATCTGCCGCTCGACAAGATGATCGAGAGCAGCCGCAGCAGTAACGGCAATGGCTCCAATTCAGGTACGCCATCGCAGTCGGCCAATGATGCTGCCGCTGCTGCCGCCGCTGCCCGGGCGAATGAGGCTCAGCAGCGTGGTGAAGTACGTACCAGGGAGACTCGCTGATGAGTAACAAATCGCTGATCGCCCTCATTGTTGGCGTGATACTGGCCGTCATTGCCTGGAACAGCTTCTACATCGTGTCCCAGACAGAGCGTGCGGTCCTGCTGCAATTCGGTCGTGTGGTCCAGGCTGACGTTCAGCCGGGTCTGCATGTGAAGGTTCCTTACGTGAACCAGGTGCGCAAGTTCGACGGTCGTTTGCTGACCCTCGATGCACCGACCCAGCGCTTCCTGACACTGGAAAAGAAAGCGGTCATGGTTGATGCCTACGCCAAGTGGCGTGTGAAGGATGCGGAGCGTTTCTACACCGCGACTTCCGGCCTCAAGCAGATTGCCGACGAGCGTCTTTCGCGTCGTCTGGAATCCGGCCTGCGTGACCAGTTCGGCAAGCGCACCCTGCACGAAGTCGTGTCGGGTGAGCGAGACGCGCTGATGGCCGATATCACCGGTTCGCTGAACCGCATGGCCGAGAAAGAACTGGGGATCGAAGTTGTCGATGTCCGGGTCAAGGCCATCGATCTGCCGAAGGAAGTGAATCGCAGCGTTTTCGAACGTATGAGCACCGAGCGTGAGCGTGAAGCGCGCGAGCACCGTGCCAAGGGTAACGAGCTGGCTGAAGGCATCCGTGCCGACGCCGATCGTCAGCGTCGTGTGCTGCTGGCCGAAGCCTATCGCGAGTCGGAAGAAGCGCGTGGTGATGGTGATGCCCAGGCTGCCGCGATCTACTCCAAGGCGTATGGTCAGGACCAGGAGTTCTACGCGTTCTATCGCAGCCTGCGTGCTTACCGCGAAAGCTTTGCGAACAAGAGCGACGTGATGGTGCTTGATCCGAACAGCGAATTCTTTCGCTACATGGAAAAAGCCAAGCCGTAATTAATCACCCGCCGGGCGGCAAAACCGCCCGGTGGGGTGAACGTACGGTGAAACGTGTGTATCATGCGGCAGCCGGGAAATTCCCGGCTTTTTTGCGTCTGCACGATTGATTGGCCGTATCTGAATCAGAACGCGGCAAGATTTTTCGAGGAAAGTGGTCTGCAAGGCCTGTCTCGGGCATTTGTCGTGCCCGTCATACGGCGCACCACTTTCTGCTTCACTCAAGGTCGGCCTGTAGGCTGGCCGCCTGGATCACAGGGGAATGGCGTAATGGCAACGGTCGACCGCTGGCTGCTACCAGATGGCATCGAAGAAGTACTGCCACCGGAAGCGGCGCGCATTGAAGTAGCGCGCCGTCAGGTGTTGGATCTGTTTCAGAGCTGGGGCTATGAGTTTGTCGTCACCCCGCATATCGAGTATCTCGAGTCCCTGCTGACTGGCGCGGGTTCGGATCTGGATCTGCGCACCTTCAAGGTTATCGACCCGCAATCGGGCCGGCAGATGGGCTTTCGCGCCGACATCACGCCGCAGGTTGCACGCATCGATGCTCACACCCTGAAACGTGAAGGCCCGAGCCGTCTGTGCTACGCGGGCAGCGTTCTGCACGCCCAGCCACGCGCGCTGTCGTCCTCGCGCAGCCCGATACAACTGGGTGCCGAGTTGTACGGCGATGCCAGCCCGAGCAGCGACGTCGAAGTCATCAGTCTGATGCTGGCCATGCTGCAACTGGCCGATGTGCCGGATGTGCACATGGACCTCGGGCATGTCGGTATCTATCGCGGTCTGGCGCGTGCCGCCGGCCTGTCGGGTGAAGTCGAGCAGCAGTTGTTCGATGCACTGCAGCGCAAGGCCATCGATGAGGTGATTGCCCTCACCGCTGATCTGCCGCAAGAACTGGCAACAATGCTGCGCGCACTGGTCGATCTGTGCGGTGGTCGTGAGGTGCTGGATGCCGCACGTGATCGTCTGGCCGGCGCACCGGCGCCGGTGCTGGCCGCGCTGGATGACCTGCTGTCGATCGCCGAGCGTCTGACTGCGCGTTTCCCGCAGTTGCCGCTGTACTTTGATCTCGGCGAACTGCGCGGCTACCACTACCACACCGGTGTGGTGTTCGCGGTATTCGTACCGGGTGTGGGCCAGTCGATCGCTCAGGGCGGTCGTTACGATGACATCGGTGCCGACTTCGGTCGCGCCCGTCCGGCGACCGGCTTTTCCACTGACCTGAAAACCCTGGTTACTCTGGGCCAGGCAGAAATCGTCTTACCGTCTGGTGGCATCTGGGTGCCGGACAGTACGGATGCGGCACTCTGGCAGATGGTTTGCCAGTTGCGCAGTGAAGGTCAGCGTGTGGTTCAGGCGTTGCCTGGGCAGCAGGCGAGCGCCGCGCGTGAAGCCGACTGTGACCGGCAATTGATTCAGCATGGCGAGCACTGGCAGGTAATGCCGCTGGCTTCTTGAGTATTCCTGCCGGCCGCCGCCGGCACCAAGTTTGCGTGAATGAGGACAAGTGTTATGGGTAAGAATGTCGTAGTCCTGGGCACTCAATGGGGTGATGAGGGCAAAGGCAAGATCGTTGATCTGCTGACCGAACATGCTACCGCCGTAGTTCGCTATCAGGGTGGCCACAACGCCGGCCACACACTGGTGATCGACGGTGAGAAAACCGTATTGCACCTGATTCCGTCCGGTGTGCTGCGCGAAGGCGTGCAGTGCCTGATCGGTAACGGTGTGGTGGTTGCTCCCGACGCGCTCCTGCGCGAAATCGTCAAGCTGGAAGAGAAAGGCATTCCGGTGCGCGAGCGTCTGCGCATCAGCCCGTCCTGCCCGCTGATCCTGTCGTACCACGTAGCACTCGACCAGGCGCGTGAAAAAGCTCGCGGCGAGTTCAAGATCGGCACCACCGGTCGTGGTATCGGCCCGGCCTACGAAGACAAGGTCGCACGTCGCGGTCTGCGCATCGGTGACCTGTTCCATCGCGAGCGTTTCGCCGCCAAGCTGGGCGAACTGCTCGACTACCACAACTTCGTGCTGGTCAATTACTACAAAGAGCCTGCCATCGACTTCCAGAAGACGCTCGACGAGTGCATGGAATACGCTGACATGCTCAAGCCGCTGATGCTCGACGTCACCGCTGCGCTGCATGAGATGCGTCGCGACGGCAAGGACATCATGTTCGAAGGTGCCCAGGGTTCGCTGCTGGACATCGACCACGGTACCTACCCGTACGTCACCAGCTCCAACACCACTGCGGGCGGCATTGCCACTGGCTCCGGTTTTGGTCCGATGTACCTGGATTACATCCTGGGCATCACCAAGGCCTACACCACGCGTGTGGGTTCGGGTCCGTTCCCGACAGAGCTGTTCGATGACGTCGGTGCCTTCCTGGCCAAGCGTGGTCATGAGTTCGGTGCCACCACCGGTCGCGCACGCCGTTGCGGCTGGTTCGACGCCGTCATCCTGCGTCGCGCCATCGAAATCAACAGCATTTCGGGCCTGTGCCTGACCAAGCTGGACGTGCTCGACGGTCTGGAAACCATCAACATCTGTGTGGGCTACGAGAACGAAGAGGGTGCCGTCATTGACGCGCCTACTGACGCTGATAGCTATCTGGGCCTGCGTCCGGTCTACGAGCAGATGCCAGGCTGGAGCGAATCCACGCTGGGTGCCAAGACCCTCGAAGAGCTGCCTGCTGCCGCTCGCGCTTACATCAAGCGTGTCGAAGAACTGGTGGGTGCGCCTATCGACATCATTTCGACCGGTCCTGACCGCAACGAAACCATCGTGCTGCGTCATCCGTTCGGCTGATACGTCACCGGGCTGTGCCAAAAAGGGTCGCATGTGCGGCCCTTTTTTATTTTCGCGCCAGGCAGGGAGGCGCACAAAAGTGAGACTTGTGTCACGGCACGGCGCTTGCTACAAAGATGACAGAAAAGTGCCATCATTTTAGTGGCGCTGTGGGTGGAAGGATTCTCCTGTGTCTGCAGTCTTGTCTCTCTTGCAAAGTCGTTTGTTGCGTCCAGTCTTCATCGCGCTGGGTATCGCCCTTTTGGTGCAGGTGGTGGTGGCGGTTGCGCTTACCCGGAGCACGGTCACCGCGCTTGAGGCTGATCTCGCCAACCGTCTCGGGGTAGATTCGCAACATCTTTCCGCAGAGCTGGAGTCGGCGAGTAGCGAAGTGACATCGAGCCTCGATGCGTTGTCATCCAGCACTCGTCAGCGCCTGAGTGTCGGGCTTTCTACCCGCCTGAAGGACGAGCAGGCTCAACTGCGTGCCACGCTGGAGAAAGACCTTCGCGAGTCCGCGACCGACATGGCCGAACTGCTGGCTGCCGTCGCTCCGCGCGCCATGTGGGACAACGACACTCCGACGCTTTCCGAATTCGCACGCCGTGCCCAGCGCAATCCCAACGTACTGTTCGTCGTTTATGACGACGCCGCAGGTGAACACCTTACGCGTTACATGAACCGCGACAATCCGCTGGTCAAGGCTCTGCTGGCCAAGGGTGAAGGCGAGCGGGCGATGGACAAGGTTCTCAATGCGGCGAAAAACGATCCTTCCGTGTATTACGTCGAAGCATCCATCAGCCCTAACGGTGTGGAGATCGGCAAGGTGCGCATGGGTGTGTCCACGGCAACGGTCGAAGAGAACCTTGCCGCGCTGGACAAGCGTTTCGCGACCCTGATCACCAGTGGTGAACAGTTGGTGTCTGACAGCCTTGCCAGTGCCTCGAAAGACAGCTCGACTGCCTTGCGCACGCGTCTGCAGTCGGCTCAGGCGGCAGCGACTGCAATGACCGGCAATACGCGTGTCGCTGTTCAGGAAGCGGCCGAAACGCTGCGCTGGAGAATCGGCATGGGCCTGGCCCTGGTCGGCCTGGGCGTATTGCTGTTACTGGCGGTGGTGCTCGGGCGCCGGGTTGTCAGCAAGCTGCATCTGCTGATCGCGGCACTCAATGACCTGGCGGCGGGCGAGGGCGATCTGACCAAGCGCGTCAAGCTGGACAGTAATGACGAGATTGGTGATATGTCGGCCGCGGTCAACCGCTTCATCGACAAGCTGCAACCTATCGTCCGTGAGGCGGGCGAAGTGGCGCAGCGTACCGGGCAGGAAATCGGTGTCATGAGCGAGCGTAACGCCGGTGCCGATGCGGCGGCCGAATTGCAGCGGGACGAAGTGGCAGCCAGTCTGAAAGCGCTGGGGCAGATGGCCGACGAGGCGCAGTCGGAAAGCCATGCGATGCAGGCAGCCTTGCGTCAGGTGATCGATATCAAACAGGCCACCGATGAAAACACCCGTACCTCCAGTCAGGTTGGCGGGCTGATCGAAGCGCTGGCCGGGCAGGTTGAGACGGGGGCGCAAGTGATCGAGCGTCTGGCGCAGCAAAGTCAGCAGATCGAGGTGGTGCTGGAAGTCATTCATGGTATTGCCGAGCAAACCAACCTGCTGGCGTTGAACGCAGCCATCGAAGCGGCTCGCGCAGGTGAGACGGGCAGAGGCTTTGCCGTGGTGGCTGACGAAGTGCGTGCACTGGCCAGCAAGACGCAAAGCTCGACGGGCGATATTCAGGAACACATCGTGGCCTTGCAGCGCGGCGCGAAAGAGGCGGTCGCTGCCATCGGCATCGCCGGACGCCAGGCCAAGGAAGGTCTGGAAGTGCTGCGAGACAGCGCCAAGCGACAGCAGACGGTGCAGGCCTCGGTGGAGCAGGTGCATGCGGCCATTGGTCTGGCGACCAAGGCGGCCGTTCATCAGGCTGAAGGTGCCCAGGCGGTGCGTGGTCGGGTAGAGGTGATCCATGCTCAGGCCGAGCGTGCTGCCAAGGCGGTGGTGGAGACGACCGCCAGCGGCAAGGTGCTCGATGGGCTGGCTGCACAGTTGAAGGCGAGCTTGGGGCAGTTTCGGGCTTGAGTGTCAGGTGCGGCGCTGCAAATGTGGCGCTGCACTGTCTGCAGGAGGAGAGCTTTCGGGAGTCTGAAAGCAAAAAACCGAGCCATTGGCTCGGTTTTTTTGAATTGGTGCCCAGAAGAAGACTCGAACTTCCACGACCTTGCGGTCACCAGCACCTGAAGCTGGCGTGTCTACCAATTTCACCATCTGGGCAGCATCAGCAGCGTGTACGCCGTTGATGGGGCGCACTATACGGCGATCGTTTTACTCTGTAAACCCCTGTTTTGATTTAATAATCGAAACCCTGAAAATGCAAAAACCCGCTTTCGCGGGTTTTTGTGAGGCTTGAGACTGTTGTAGTCTGTTGCCTGAATTGGTGCCCAGAAGAAGACTCGAACTTCCACGACCTTGCGGTCACCAGCACCTGAAGCTGGCGTGTCTACCAATTTCACCATCTGGGCAGTATCGACAGGCATCAACCTGTCGATGGCGCGCACTATACGGAGCGTCTTTTAGGCTGTAAAGCCCGGCAGTGCAAAAAAACCAAAAAAAATCGCGGGCGGCGTGTTTCGGGTGTTTCAGCGGGGTCCAGGAGGCTTTTTGTCCAGTGGATTGAGCGTGAAATTTCCCGTTTCATGAGGTCTATGCCAAACTAACCCCTATATATACAAGGTGAAAACTATCTAATGGCCGATTGGCAGTCCCTCGATCCCGAGGCCGCTCGTGAAGCGGAAAAATACGAAAACCCTATTCCCAGCCGCGAGCTGATCTTGCAGCACCTTGCCGAGCGCGGTTCGCCGGCCAGTCGCGAGCAACTGGTCGAAGAGTTCGGCCTGACCACCGAAGATCAATTCGAGGCTCTGCGCCGCCGCCTTCGGGCGATGGAGCGTGACGCCCAGTTGATCTACACCCGTCGCGGCACTTATGCACCGGTAGACAAGCTTGACCTGATCCTGGGTCGCATCTCCGGGCATCGCGATGGCTTTGGCTTTCTGGTGCCGGACGACGGCTCCGACGACCTGTTCATGAGCCCGGCGCAAATGCGCCTGGTGTTCGACGGTGACCGGGCGCTGGCGCGTGTTTCCGGCCTTGACCGTCGCGGCCGTCGCGAAGGCGTGATCGTCGAAGTGATCTCGCGTGCTCACGAAAGCATCGTGGGTCGCTATTTCGAAGAGAGCGGCATCGGCTTCGTGGTGCCTGATAACCCGAAAATCCAGCAGGAAGTGCTGGTGACGCCGGGTCGCAACAACGGCGCCAAGATCGGCCAGTTCGTCGAGGTGAAAATCACCCATTGGCCGACGCCGCGCTTCCAGCCGCAAGGCGACGTGATCGAAGTGGTGGGCAACTACATGGCGCCCGGCATGGAGATCGATGTCGCGCTGCGTACCTACGATATCCCGCATGTATGGCCCGAGGCAGTGCTCAAAGAGGCTGCCAAGCTCAAGCCGGAAGTCGAAGAGAAGGACAAGGAACACCGCGTCGATCTGCGCCATCTGCCGTTCGTGACCATCGACGGTGAAGATGCTCGCGACTTCGACGATGCGGTCTATTGCGAAGCCAAGCCGGGCAAGCTGCGTTTGTTCTCCGGCGGCTGGAAGCTCTACGTGGCGATTGCCGACGTATCGAGCTACGTGAAGATCGGCTCGGCGCTGGATGCCGAATCCCAGGTGCGCGGCAACTCGGTGTATTTCCCAGAGCGCGTCGTGCCCATGCTGCCTGAGCAATTGTCCAACGGCCTGTGCTCGCTGAACCCGCATGTCGATCGTCTGGCCATGGTCTGCGAGATGACCATCTCCAAGACCGGCGAGATGACTGACTACGTGTTCTACGAAGGCATCATCCACTCCCACGCTCGCCTGACCTACAACAAGGTCAGCACGATTCTGGAGCAGCCGAAAACCGCCGAGGCGAAAAGCCTGCGCGGCGAATACGGCGATGTGGTGCCGCACCTCAAACAGCTTTATGCCATGTACAAGGTATTGCTGGGCGCGCGTCATGTGCGTGGTGCGATCGATTTCGAAACTCAGGAAACCCGGATCATCTTCGGTTCCGAGCGCAAGATTGCCGAAATCCGTCCGACCACCCGTAATGATGCCCACAAGCTGATCGAGGAATGCATGCTGGCCGCCAACGTGGCCACCGCGCAGTTCCTGAAGAAGCACGAAATTCCTGCGTTGTACCGCGTACACGATGGTCCGCCGCCAGAGCGCCTGGAAAAACTGCGTGCGTTCCTCGGCGAACTGGGTCTGACCTTGCACAAAGGCAAGGAAGGTCCGACACCGAAGGATTATCAGGCGCTGCTTGAAACCGTTCGCGACCGTCCTGACTACCACCTGATCCAGACCGTGATGCTGCGTTCGTTGAGCCAGGCGGTCTACAGCTCGGACAACAACGGTCACTTCGGTCTGAATTACGAAGCGTACACGCACTTCACGTCGCCGATCCGTCGTTATCCGGACCTGCTGACCCATCGTGCGATTCGCAGTGTCATTCGCTCCAAGCAGGATACGCCGCACGTCCGTCGTGCCGGCGCTGCCACGATTCCGAAGGCGCGCATTTACCCGTACGACGATGCGCTGCTCGACCAGTTGGGCGAACAATGCTCGATGAGCGAGCGCCGTGCCGACGAGGCTACGCGCGACGTGGTCAACTGGCTCAAGTGCGAATACATGAAAGATCGCGTCGGCGAGTCGTTCCCGGGCGTGATCACCGCGGTAACCGGCTTTGGTCTGTTTGTCGAGCTGACCGACATCTATGTCGAAGGCCTGGTCCACGTGACCGCCTTGCCGGGTGACTACTACCACTTCGATCCGCTGCACCACCGCCTTGCCGGCGAGCGTACCGGGCGTAACTTCCGCTTGGGCGACACCGTTGAAGTGCGGGTCATGCGCGTCGATCTGGACGAGCGCAAGATCGATTTCGAGATCTCCGAAGCGGCAGCGGCTGCGAAGCCAGCGGCTCGCAAACGTCGTGGTAACGACACCGCGGCACCTGCTGCCACCACCACGGCTGAAAAGGACAAGGCGCCGGCCAAGTCCGGACGCCGTAGCGCTTCGACCAAGGAAAGCAGTCCCGAAGCGTATCGCCCGAGCGATGCCGCCGCTAAAAACGCAGAAGTGCGTAAAAGCCGCGAGCTGAAAAAAGCGCTTCTGGCAGACGCGAAGGGTGGTAGCAAGGCATCGTCGGGAAAGTCTGACAGGTCGGGCTCTGCGCCTTCATCGGGCAAGCCGGCCAGCAAACACCGTAAAGGCTCGTCAAAAACGGGCTCCGCGCCAGCTGCGAAAAGCAGTGGCGCTCGTAAACCCAAGGCCAAGTCATGAGTCAGCTGGAAAAAATCTACGGCGTTCACGCCGTAGAAGCGTTACTTCGTCATCATCCGAAACGCGTCAAGCACATCTGGCTGGCCGAGGGTCGTAACGATCCTCGCGTCCAGACGCTGGTGGCACTGGCCGCCGAGAATCGCGTGACCATCGGGCAGGCCGAGCGCCGCGAGATGGATGCCTGGGTCGAGGGTGTGCATCAGGGCGTGGTTGCCGATGTCAGCCCGAGTCAGGTCTGGGGCGAGGCAATGCTCGACGAGCTGCTGGACCGCAGTGAAGGCTCGCCGCTGCTGTTGGTGCTGGACGGCGTGACCGATCCGCACAACCTCGGCGCCTGCCTGCGTACCGCCGATGCGGCAGGTGCGCTGGCGGTCATCGTGCCCAAGGACAAGTCCGCAACCCTGACGCCAGCCGTGCGAAAGGTCGCCTGCGGTGCAGCCGAGGTCATTCCGCTCGTGGCAGTGACCAACCTGGCGCGTACGCTGGAAAAACTGCAGCAGCGCGGATTGTGGGTGGTAGGTACTGCGGGCGAGGCCGAGGTCGAGCTGTATCAGCAGGACCTGACCGGGCCGACCATCATTATCATGGGCGCCGAAGGCAAGGGCATGCGTCGCCTGACCCGTGAGCATTGTGATTATCTGGTGCGCCTGCCGATGGCGGGCAGTGTCAGCAGTCTCAACGTGTCGGTCGCGACCGGCGTGTGTCTGTTTGAAGCGCTGCGCCAGCGCAGTGTCAAGGCTGCCGGCAAAAAGGCCTGATTTCGGCGCCTGGCCAGAGTGAGCAGGTCGCGCCATGCGATCTGCTCATTAATTCACCAATTGCCTTGCGCCTCCCTCGACCCTTCTCTACAATTGCGCCCCTTGCTGTCACGGCAGGCGCGCATGTGCCTGTCCCTGAGCAAGACCAACAGTGTCATTCACTCCTTGTCTGACCGCTATTTGAGCGGCAGGCTACAACCCGTAAGGAGCATTCATGCGTCATTACGAAATTATCTTTTTGGTCCACCCGGATCAAAGCGAGCAAGTCGGCGGCATGGTAGAGCGTTACACCAAGCTGATCGAAGAAGACGGCGGCAAAATCCACCGTCTGGAAGATTGGGGCCGTCGTCAACTGGCTTACGCAATCAACAATGTTCACAAGGCTCACTACGTGATGCTGAACGTTGAGTGCACTGGCAAGGCTCTGGCCGAGCTGGAAGACAACTTCCGTTACAACGATGCTGTGATCCGTAACCTGGTCATCCGTCGCGACGAAGCCGTAACCGGCCAGTCCGAGATGCTCAAGGCTGAAGAGAACCGCAGTGAGCGCCGTGAGCGTCGTGACCGTCCTGAGCACTCCGACAGCGCCGATGGCGATGACGGCGACAACAGCGACGTTAGCGATAACGCTGACGAGTAATCCACGGACCTTTTGAGGAGCCAATTACATGGCACGTTTCTTCCGTCGTCGTAAATTCTGCCGCTTCACCGCTGAAGACGTCAAAGAGATCGATTACAAAGATCTCAACACTCTGAAAGCCTACGTATCCGAGACCGGCAAAATCGTTCCAAGCCGTATCACTGGTACCAAAGCACGTTATCAGCGTCAGCTGGCCACCGCTATCAAGCGTGCCCGCTTCCTGGCCCTGCTGGCCTACACCGACAGCCACGGCCGCTGAGACCAGGTAGTCGACAAAACGTAACAAAGGATAGAAAGCATGCGTGCCCTGGCTGAATTCATCATGCGCGGCCGTATGCAGGCCACTCTCGTAGTGGCTGGATGTGCGGCATTGCCGCTGTTGTTCTGGTTGAGTGCTGCCGCAGGGTGCCTTGTGCTCCTGCGACGCGGGTTCAGTGATGCCGTTGGTGTCCTGGCCTGGGCTCTGCTGCCGGCTTTGGTCTGGTGGTATTTCGGTGAACCACGTACAGCCGTGGTGCTGGCGGGTTCACTGAGTTTGGCAATGGTTTTGCGTGCCAGCGAGTCCTGGGTCCGTGTGCTGCTGGTCAGCGTAGCGTTGGGTGTGGTGTATGCAGTAATTCTGGGCACGGTTTTTCGCGAACCTCTGGAAGCAATGTCGCAGGAGTTGCAGAAACATCTGCCGACAATGCTGGCCGGGCTCTACGAGCAGTTGAACGTAGAAGAGCGAGCGCGTCTGGGGGCACTGATTGCACCCGTCCTGAATGGCCTGATAGCGGCTGTGCTGCAAATCGTCAGTGTGCTGTGCCTGATTCTTGGGCGGTACTGGCAAGCGATGATGTACAACCCTGGTGGTTTCGGGCGTGAATTTCGCGCCGTGAAACTCCCGCTGGTGCCTGCGTTGGTGCTGGTGGTGTGCATGCTGGTGGGGCCGAATTTCGGTCCGCAGATAGCGATGCTTACACCGCTGTGCAGCGTACCGCTGGTCTTTGCGGGTCTGGCCCTGATTCACGGACTGGTCGCTGAAAAGCGTCTGTCCAGGTTCTGGCTGGTGGGGATGTACATCACGCTGCTGGTGTTCATGCAGCTGATTTATCCGTTGCTCGTGGTAATTGCCATTGTCGACAGCCTGATTGATTTTCGCGGTCGCCGGAGCTCGAAAGATTCCGGCAATGGTCCTGCGAACGGTGAAGGTTAAAAGTTAAGAGGATTTCCACATGCAACTGATCCTTCTGGAAAAAGTCGCCAACCTGGGCAACCTGGGCGACAAAGTAAACGTTAAGGCCGGCTACGGTCGTAACTACCTGCTGCCTTACGGCAAAGCAACCGCTGCAACCGCTGCCAACGTGGCTGCGTTTGAAGAGCGTCGTGCCGAGCTGGAAAAACTGGCTGCAGACAAGAAAGCATCTGCCGAAACTCGCGCTGCCCAACTGGCTGAGCTGGAAGTGACTATCACTGCCACCGCTGGTGACGAAGGCAAGCTGTTCGGTTCGATCGGCACCCACGACATCGCCGATGCACTGACCGCCTCTGGCGTTGAAGTTGCAAAAAGCGAAGTTCGTCTGCCGAACGGCACTATCCGCAACGTTGGTGAATTCGACGTAGCCGTGCACCTGCACAGCGACGTAGAAGCAACCGTACGCGTTGTCGTAGTGGCTGCTTAAGCAACACGTAATCGTCTGGTGGCATTGTCGCCAGAGGATTAACATCGGGCACGATCCTGTTTACAGGTCGTGCCCTTTGTCTTTGTGCCATCCCCATTCTGCAAACCTCGAATTGAAGTGGCCATGAACGATATTTCCGCCCCCGAACAATACGATCTGCAAACCGCTGCCCTGAAGGTGCCGCCGCATTCCATCGAGGCCGAACAGGCCGTGCTCGGTGGTCTGATGCTGGACAACAACGCCTGGGAGCGGGTGCTCGATCAAGTGTCCGATGGTGATTTCTATCGACATGACCACCGCCTGATATTCCGCGCCATCGCCCGGTTGGCCGATCAGAACAGCCCGATCGACGTGGTCACGCTGGCTGAACAGCTGGACAAGGAAGGGCAGACCTCGCAAGTAGGCGGCCTGGGCTACCTCAGCGAGCTGGCGAAAAACACGCCTTCTGTCGCCAACATCAAGGCCTACGCGCAGATCGTCCGGGCCCGGGCCACGCTGCGGCAATTGATCGGCATCAGTACCGAAATCGCCGACAGTGCGTTCAACCCCGAAGGCCGGACCGCCGAAGAGATTCTTGACGAGGCTGAACGGCAGATCTTCCAGATCGCCGAAGCGCGCCCCAAGACCGGCGGTCCGGTCAGCGTCAACGACCTGCTGACCAAGGCCATCGACCGTATCGACACGCTGTTCAACAGCGACAACGCCATTACCGGCCTGTCGACCGGGTATACCGATCTCGATGAAAAGACCAGCGGACTGCAACCCTCCGACCTGATCATCGTTGCCGGACGTCCGTCGATGGGTAAGACCACCTTCGCCATGAACCTGGTCGAGAACGCGGTGCTGCGCAGTGACAAGGTCGTACTGGTCTACTCGCTGGAGATGCCGGGCGAATCGCTGATCATGCGTATGTTGTCTTCGCTGGGGCGCATTGATCAGACCAAGGTGCGGGCCGGTCAGCTTGATGACGATGACTGGCCGCGTCTGACATCGGCGGTCAATCTGCTCAATGACCGCAAACTGTTCATCGACGATACGGCCGGTATCAGCCCCTCCGAAATGCGTGCGCGGACGCGGCGGATCGTGCGTGAGCATGGCGACATCGCCATGATCATGATCGACTACCTGCAGCTGATGCAGATCCCCGGTTCCAGCGGTGACAACCGTACCAACGAGATTTCCGAGATCTCGCGCTCATTGAAAGCACTGGCCAAGGAATTCAACTGCCCGGTGATTGCCCTGTCGCAGCTCAACCGCTCCCTTGAGCAGCGTCCCAACAAGCGCCCGATCAACTCCGACCTCCGGGAATCCGGAGCGATCGAGCAGGACGCCGACGTCATCATGTTCGTCTACCGGGACGAGGTGTACCACCCGGAAACCGAGCACAAGGGCATTGCCGAGATCATCATCGGCAAGCAGCGTAACGGCCCCATCGGTACCACGCGTCTGGCGTTCATCGGCAAATACACGCGCTTCGAGAACCTGGCGCCGGGCAGTTACAACTTTGACGACGATTGATTTTGCCGCCCGATGCTGTTGCCGTTTCATCACCGCTCTTGCTGAGACGGTAGCAGCATCTATCAGTGCGTATCCCCGATCCGGTGTGGATACCATGCCCCAGTGTCCTGATTTTTTGCCAGTAGCAAGCGGATTTTACCTCTACCTTTGGCGCCGGCGACCCCGGTAAGATCCAGGGAGATTTCGTCGTTTATCTTGTGTGCTGATGCGCCCCTTGAGCCTCGCTCATTGTAACTGTCGATCGCTTTGGTGACGGCTGATCTCAGATCATCCTGGCTATATTTATTTTGGGCAGTCTCGAATACGGCGGATTCAAAAAAGTCGCCGATAGCAACGTTAGCGAATGTTGTCGCTCGGTTCTTTTTTACTGGGGTATCAGGGCTGGGGGCTGCAGGCGTGTATGTACTTGTTCCTGCAAAGCTGCGATAAAACTCTTTTTCTGCAGTAGATGCGGTGGGTTCTGACGTCTCAGGAAAAGATGTCCGGCCGCTCAAGTTGCTCACATTGCTGAAGTTGCTCACATTACTCACATTGCTCTCGCGGCGTGACGTATCGCGATCCTTTGCGGCCCTAAGCTCCATGCGGATGAGGTTTTTTGAATGGCTTAAGAATTCAGGCGATGCGCTTTGTGCTCTGAAAAAGTCTTGCTGGCCTGGTCTGGTAAGGTAATACGCATATATCGATCCAGTCATGCCGTCGTGCCGAAGATATACATCCCTGGTTCTCGCGTTGATGCTGCTCATGAAGCCGCCAAGTTCTTTAATCTCTTCGGTGTCAAGCCCAAACTCACTGGCCGCACTGTCAAGAAAATCACTATAGGCCTTTAGTTTGGCGTTTTTCCGTGCCCGCGAGCTGCGGGCTAGAAGTACCCATGTGGCGAGTCCCATAAGGACTATCCCAATAGCAATGTTTGTGGAAATGAGCGTCATGCCGTCAAAATTAACGCTCTGGCCACCCTCTGGGTCGACTCTGCTGACGGGGTTGTTTCTGGTCATTCGGTAAAGGTTCAGCCCCTCTACATCGCCTAGCGCGTCTGCACTCATCCAGCGCATCAACCAAGGCGCGTAATACCTCACGCCGTAGTAATAAAGACCCGTGCTGTCCCGCTCCTTGCCAGAGTAGCGGACGACTTTATAAGACGCTTCAACAGCCGAGCGCGCAGCCCACCATGCGGTCCCTCCGAACGGGTAATACCCTTCATGGCTGATCAGCTTTGCCTGGGCGTCCAGCTCAAGTGTGCTCGAGCCCAGGTGGTCACCGATGCTGTAGCGGAACTGATTGTTGTCTATCGCATCCGGTTTGCCCTCTAGCCAGTGCAGGCAGCGCACGTTAGTCCGTCCGGCGTACACTGTGATGACTTCCAGTCGCTCGCCGGTTGCACTGTTTGTACGGATTTCCAGGCCTGGCAAATAGCGCACGTCGCATTGGTGCTGGAATGTCCGGGTCATGGCCTTCGCTGTTTTACGCAGGCGCTGGCCGCTAGCGTCGTAAGCGTAGTGTTCGCCGTCGTCTGGTTGCTCGGAACGAGTAACGGCATCCGCCTTGATCAGGCGGTTTCCCGAGTCCCAGTGCAGCGCTCGTCCCGCAACCAGCGCTTGCTGATTGCCATTGGCGTCGAATTGTTTATCGAAGTCTGGTGGCGCGTCACCCTCGCTCCAGGGCAAGGCCCGGTTGCTTTGGGTATCGACGATCATGTGGCGTGTATACGCTTGCGCACCCTTGTGAATGAGCTTTAAGAGATTGCCTGCATCGTCGTAGGAATAACGTTGGGTGTAATTGAGTAGCTGACTTTCATCCACTGGGAGCCGGGCGAGCTCCGGTAATTCAGGGCGAATCCCCGCCAGGGCGGTTTCGCGACCGCTGGCCCTGATTAACTGGTAAAGGCTGTCATATTCGTATTCATTGACGGCATCAATGCGCTGGCCTGAACAGTGGCGTGCAGGCTGAGCCTCGTCTCGAATCCTGGTTACATTCCCCACTGGATCGTAGTCGTACAGCAGGTGCTGCAGTTGCTTGACTCCCGGACGGTAGGTGATTAGCTCAGCCATGCGACCATCGGCAGGATCAAAGCTTACGCGGCTGATGACTCCGTTACCGGCTGTTTGCGACTCGATACGGCCATGCGCGTCGTACATCAATCCATGCAGCAGTACCTGATCGCTCCCGTTCATCAGCTTCAGGCGGTTAGCCTTCAACTGGCCCGATACGTCATAGGCCGATGTATGACGATTGCCTGATGCATCGGTTTGATCAAGTACCTCGCCCATAGCGTTGAAGCGTGCTTTGCTTGAGAAACCAGGGCCGGGCTCCAGCAACGCTTCCTGATGCAGAGCGTCTGCAGGCCAGTTCGGTAGGTCGTTCGTCCGGAGAAAGCGTCGGGTCTGCTGGAGAATCTGTCCTGATACGCCACAGGCATCGATAAAATCGCTACCCGATCCGTCGTAAGTCTGAGTCAGGCGGCCGCAGACATTGTTGGCAGCGGCCAGCTCTGAACTATCGGCATATGAGAAACGTTCTGATGTTCGGCAGGGCTGGCCTCTGGGCTTTTCGTTGATCGCCAAGGGGCGAAGCAGTTCGTCGTAACGGTTTGTCCAGTGGGTACCGCGTGCGTCATGGTGTTCCAGCAACTGACCCGCCTCGCCATAGAGGGAAACCTGGCAGCCTGCGTCGACACTGTTTACCGCCAAGGGCGCGCCGGTGAGGCTGAGTACCGTGCTCAGGTTCGGGCGAGTGAGTGGCTCGGTGGTCAATTGCCTGAATAGCCTGGCGTCCCATCTGGCGACGGGTCTTGCCGCTGCATCATACTGCTGGCGTTCCGGGCGCGCCTGCGAACTATCACCCGGTGTGCCGCGGTAATAACTCACACTGCGGATTGGCAGCCTCCGGCTATCAGTCACTATCAGCGTGGGTGTATGTCGGTGCAGGGCATCAGCCATGGTCGTAGATTTCCATCAGAGCGCGGAATCAGGGTATTCCGACTCGACAAGTCGCGGTACTGTCATAAATAGCAGTGGGGCGTGCCAGGCGAATGATCTTGCTATTCCGACCATTGCCGTCGGACTTGATCAAAAAACGTGCTATATTCCGCGCCCGCGATTTCTCCAACGTGCAAACGTAGGTCCTGAACATGCAATCAGCCAAGCCGTTATTTGACTATCCCAAGTACTGGGCCGAATGTTTCGGACCAGCACCTTTCCTGCCCATGAGCCGGGAAGAAATGGATCTGCTTGGCTGGGATTCCTGCGACATCATTATCGTGACCGGTGATGCGTACGTGGATCACCCGTCTTTCGGCATGGCGATCATCGGTCGTCTGCTCGAGTCCCAGGGCTTTCGGGTCGGGATCATCGCGCAGCCCGACTGGCAGTCCAAAGACGACTTCATGAAGCTTGGCGAGCCGAATCTGTTTTTCGGTGTCGCGGCCGGCAACATGGACTCGATGATCAACCGCTATACCGCGGACAAGAAGATTCGCTCCGATGACGCCTATACCCCGGGCGGCATGGCCGGCAAGCGTCCGGACCGCGCAAGTCTGGTCTACAGCCAGCGTTGCAAGGAAGCCTACAAGCATGTACCGATCGTGCTGGGTGGTATCGAAGCTTCGTTGCGCCGCATTGCGCACTATGACTACTGGCAGGACAAGGTTCGCAACTCGATCCTGATCGACGCCTGCGCCGACATCCTGCTGTACGGCAATGCCGAACGCGCGATTGTCGAAGTTGCCCAGCGTCTGTCCTACGGCCACAAGATCGAAGACATCACCGACGTGCGCGGTACGGCGTTCATTCGTCGTGATACGCCGCAGGGCTGGTATGAGGTCGATTCCACGCGTATCGACCGTCCGGGCAAGGTCGACAAGATCATCAACCCGTACGTCAACACCCAGGACACGCAGGCCTGCGCCATCGAGCAGGAAAAAGGCAACGTCGAGGACCCCAACGAAGCCAAGGTGGTGCAGATTCTTGCCAGCCCGCGCATGACCCGTGACAAGACGGTCATCCGCCTGCCATCGGTGGAGAAGGTCCGTAACGACGCTGTGCTGTATGCCCACGCCAACCGCGTGTTGCACCTGGAAACCAACCCGGGCAACGCTCGCGCGCTGGTGCAGAAGCATGGCGAGGTGGACGTCTGGTTCAACCCGCCGCCCATTCCGATGACCACTGAAGAAATGGACTACGTGTTCGGCATGCCTTACGCGCGCGTCCCGCATCCTGCGTACGGCAAGGAAAAGATCCCTGCCTACGACATGATTCGCTTCTCGGTGAACATCATGCGTGGCTGCTTCGGTGGCTGCACCTTCTGCTCGATCACCGAGCACGAAGGGCGGATCATTCAGAACCGCTCCGAAGAATCGATCATTCGCGAAATCGAAGAGATACGCGACAAAGTGCCGGGCTTTACCGGGGTCATTTCCGACCTGGGCGGGCCGACCGCGAACATGTATCGCATCGCCTGCAAAAGCCCGGAGATCGAGTCGGCCTGCCGCAAGCCGTCCTGCGTATTCCCGGGTATCTGCCCGAACCTGAATACCGATCACTCGTCGCTGATTCAGCTGTATCGCAGCGCGCGCGCCTTGCCGGGCGTGAAAAAGATCCTGATCGCCTCCGGCCTGCGCTATGACCTCGCGGTCGAGTCGCCGGAGTACGTCAAGGAACTGGTCACGCACCACGTAGGTGGTTACCTGAAGATCGCCCCGGAACACACCGAGGAAGGTCCGCTCAACCAGATGATGAAGCCGGGCATTGGCAGCTATGACAAGTTCAAGCGCATGTTCGAGAAGTACACCAAGGAAGCCGGCAAGGAGCAGTACCTGATTCCTTACTTCATCGCCGCCCACCCGGGCACCACCGATGAAGACATGATGAACCTGGCGCTGTGGCTCAAGGGCAATGGTTTCCGCGCGGACCAGGTGCAGGCGTTCTACCCGTCGCCGATGGCAACGGCCACGGCCATGTACCATTCGGGCAAGAACCCGTTGCGCAAGGTCACCTACAAGAGCGATGCGGTCACCATCGTGAAGAGCGAAGCGCAGCGTCGTCTGCACAAGGCTTTCCTTCGCTATCACGACCCGAAAGGCTGGCCGATGCTGCGTGAGGCGCTGGAGCGCATGGGCCGTGCCGATCTGATCGGGCCGGGCAAGGATCAACTGATCCCGTTGCATCAGCCGGCTACTGACAGCTATCAGAGTGCGCGCCGCAAGAACTCGACGCCGGCGGGCAGCCACAAGGTTGCGAAAACTGCCAAGACCACGCTGATCCAGACCCAGCATACCGGCCTGCCGCCACGCGGAAGCGATGGCAGCAAGCCGTGGGACAAGCGCGAAGAGGCCAAGGCTGCCGCCATGGCGCGCAACAAGCAGGCCGCCAAGGAGCGCATGGATGCAGCCAAAGGCAAAGGCACCAAACCGCCCAAGCGCAAGCCAGTGGTGCCACGCTAACGCTCAGCGATAGCGCCGCCTGCTCGTAGAGGGGCGGACGCAGAGCGTCCAGAACGGCATGTCGACGCGGAGCGTCGCACGATAGTTGAGATAATCGTTCCTCACGCTTCAGCATGGGAATGCCGTTCGTGACGCTCCGCGTCACACCACTCCCGCCGCGCCGCTCTCTCCATCAACGCCACACGCCCACGCCGCTCACAATTCTTCACCTCCCATTCGATCCCTCTGCCACACTGTCTGCCTTATTACTGTGCGACCCTTGCACCGTTGGCTTCGGCTGGCACGATTTTGGTGCTGCGCCTGTCCAGGCGGGGAATGCCACTCTCGTTGGCGCACGACTTTGACCGGATGGCATAAGTCTTGCGCGGCTCAATTACCGTTCAGGCTCGCAGGAGGCACGCCGTGTCGATTCATATTGCCTTGCACCATGTCACGCACTATCGCTACGACCGCGCGGTCGAACTGGGTCCTCAGATCGTTCGCCTGCGCCCGGCCGCCCATAGCCGCACACGCGTGCTGTCGTATTCGCTGAAAGTCCTGCCTGAAAACCACTTCATCAACTGGCAGCAGGACCCTCAAGGCAATTACCTCGCGCGTCTGGTCTTTCCGGAAAAGACCGATGAATTCCGCGTCGAAGTCGATCTGGTCGCCGAGATGGCGGTGTTCAATCCGTTCGACTTCTTCCTCGAACCTTACGCCGAGAACATCCCGTTCACCTACGCCAGCGAAGAGCAGCGCGAGCTGGCGCCGTACCTCGAAAAACTGCCGCTGACCCCGAGGTTTCAGGCGTATCTGGACAGCATCAGCCGCGAGCCGATTCCGGCCATCGACTTTCTGGTCGGCCTCAACCAGCGCCTGAGCCAGGACGTCGCTTACCTGATCCGCATGGAACCGGGCGTTCAGACCCCGGAATTCACCCTGGAAAACGCATCGGGCTCGTGCCGCGACTCCGCATGGCTGCTGGTGCAGCTGTTGCGTCATCTGGGCATGGCGGCGCGGTTCGTGTCGGGCTACCTCATTCAGCTCAAGGCCGATGTCGAGGCGCTCGACGGGCCGTCGGGTACGGATGTCGACTTCACCGACCTGCACGCCTGGTGCGAGGTCTATCTGCCGGGCGCGGGCTGGGTCGGGCTGGATGCCACTTCCGGTCTGTTCGCTGGCGAAGGACACATTCCTCTGGCGTGCAGCCCCGAGCCTTCCTCGGCAGCGCCGATCAGTGGTCTGGTCGAGCCGTGCGAAACCGACTTCAGCCACGAAATGTCGGTCGAGCGCATCTGGGAGGCGCCGCGCGTCACCAAGCCTTACACCGAAGCGCAATGGCAGGACATTCAGGCGCTTGGCCGACAGATCGACGCCGATCTGCTGCGCGACGATGTGCGGTTGACCATGGGCGGCGAGCCGACCTTCGTGTCCATCGACGACCGCGATGGCGCCGAATGGAACACCGCTGCGCTGGGGCCGCGCAAGCGTGAGCTGTCCGCCGAGCTGTTCCAGCGCATGCGCGGGCATTACGCGCCGCTGGGCATCGTGCATTTCGGGCAAGGCAAATGGTATCCGGGTGAGCAGTTGCCGCGCTGGTCGCTGAACTGCTTCTGGCGCAAGGACGGCCAGCCGGTGTGGCGCAACAACGCGCTGATCGCCGATGAAACCCGCGACTACGGCGCTATCGGCGAACTGGCGGGGCGTTTTCTGGCCAGTGTTGCCGAGCGCCTTAAGCTGCCGGCGCGCTTCGTTTTCCCGGCTTACGAAGACAATTTCTACTACTTGTGGCGCGAAGGTGCGTTGCCGGTCAACGTCACGGCCGAAGATTCGCGACTTGGCGATGAGCTGGAGCGTGCCCGTCTGCGCAAGGTCTTTGCCCAGGGGCTGGACAAGATGATCGGTCAGGTCCTGCCGCTGGCTCGCAACGCGGACGGTGACAGCTGGCAGAGTGGCCGCTGGTACCTGCGTGACGAGCATTGCCGCTTGGTGCCGGGGGATTCTGCGCTGGGCTATCGATTGCCGCTGGCGTCGCAGCCTTGGGTCAAGGCGGCGGAATACCCGTTCATTCACCCGACCGACCATAACCAGGACTTCCCCGAACTGGCCGACAGCGACTCGTTGGCCTCGGCGCTCAAGTCCACAGACACGGATGCCGAGCGCGCGCCGAAGATCGATGAATCGGCTGACTGGCTGACCCGCACGGCGTTGTGTGCCGAAGCGCGCGAAGGGCGGCTGTACCTGTTCATGCCGCCGCTGCAAAAGCTTGAGGAATACCTTGAACTGGTGGCCGTGATCGAAGCGACCGCCGAAGAGCTGCAGTGCCCGGTCCTGCTGGAAGGCTACGAGCCGCCAAGCGATCCGCGGCTGTGCAATTTCCGGATCACCCCGGACCCTGGCGTGATCGAGGTCAACGTGCAGCCCTCGGCGAGCTGGGACGAACTGGTCGAGCGTACCGAGTTTCTCTATGAACAGGCGCGCCTCACGCGTCTGACCACTGAGAAGTTCATGATCGACGGCCGTCACACCGGCACCGGCGGGGGCAACCATTTCGTCCTGGGCGGCGCGACGCCGGCAGATTCGCCATTTCTGCGGCGTCCGGACCTGCTGCGCAGCCTGATCAGCTACTGGCACAACCATCCATCGCTGTCGTACCTGTTTTCCGGCCTGTTCATCGGCCCGACGTCCCAGGCCCCGCGCATCGACGAGGCGCGCAACGACTCGCTCTACGAGATGGAAATCGCTTTTGCGCAGATGCCGGCACCAGGCGAGGAGGTTGCGCCGTGGGTGGTGGACCGTCTGCTGCGTAACCTGCTGATCGACGTCACCGGCAATACCCACCGGGCCGAGTTCTGCATCGACAAGCTTTACTCGCCCGATGGTGCAACCGGACGGCTGGGGCTGCTGGAGCTGCGTGCGTTCGAGATGCCGCCGCATGCGCGCATGAGCCTGGCGCAGCAGTTGTTGCTGCGCGCGCTGGTGGCGCGCTTCTGGCGTGAACCCTACGCACCCGCGAAGCTGGCGCGCTGGGGCACGCAACTGCATGACCGCTTCATGCTGCCGCACTTCATCGAGCAGGATTTTGCCGATGTGGTCGCCGACCTCAACGCGGCAGGCTACCCGGTGCAGGCCGACTGGTTCTCTGCGCACCTGGAATTCCGCTTTCCGAAAGTGGGCGATTACGCCGTCAACGGTATCGAATTGGAACTGCGTCAGGCGCTGGAGCCCTGGCATGTGCTGGGTGAAGAGGGCTCGGCCGGCGGCGCGGTACGCTACGTCGATTCATCGCTGGAGCGTCTGCAAGTGCATGTCAGCGGGTTGCCGCCGCAGCGCTACGTGCTGACCTGTAATGGTGTGGCAGTGCCTCTGCAGCCGACCGGACGGGCCGGCGAGTTCGTGGCAGGTGTGCGTTATCGCGCCTGGCAGCCGGCCAACTGCCTGCAACCGACCATCGGCGTGCATGCGCCGCTGGTTTTCGATCTGCTCGACACCTGGATGCATCGCTCGCTGGGCGGCTGCGAGTATCATGTCGCCCATCCGGGCGGCCGTAACTACGAAACCTTGCCGGTCAACGCCAACGAAGCGGAAAGCCGTCGCCAGTCACGTTTCTTCCGCATCGGCCATACCCCCGGCAAACTGGACGTTCCGTCGCTCAACATTAACGACGAGCTGCCGATGACGCTGGATATGCGTCTGCATTAAAAAAACAGTGGCTCTGTGCGTCAGATGCACACGGACGTGACATCTGACTGCACTAATCTGAAGTCCTTACGTTGCCTGCCGAGCCTTCCATGCCCGACCTGCTTGACCACTACCCGCTGTCCGAGGGTACTTACCACGAAATGCTCGACGCCGACGGAGCCGTTCGCCCGCACTGGCGTCGTCTGTACGAGCACATGCGGCGCAGCAGCGCTGCGCAACTGATCCAGCGTCAAGCCCTGCTGACCCGGCAGATTCAGGAAAACGGTGTCACCTACAACGTGTATGCCGACCCCAAGGGCGCTGACCGCCCGTGGGAGCTGGACCTGTTGCCGCACATCATTGCAGCGGATGAATGGCAGCACGTGGCGGCAGGGATTGCCCAGCGTGCACGGCTGCTCAACGCAGTGCTTGCGGACCTTTACGGCCCGCAGACACTGATCGCCAATGGCC
This sequence comes from Pseudomonas sp. SZ57, assembly GCF_009495975.1. Taxonomy (NCBI): domain Bacteria; kingdom Pseudomonadati; phylum Pseudomonadota; class Gammaproteobacteria; order Pseudomonadales; family Pseudomonadaceae; genus Pseudomonas; species Pseudomonas sp. SZ57. The sequence goes on from NZ_WIBD01000012.1 coordinate 33,681, forward strand.
TGTTGCCCGCCGAACTGGTGTTTGGCCACAACAACTTTCTCTGGCCATGTCAGGGCGTGAAGCCCCCTGAAGACACGTTCCTGCACATGTACGCCGTCGACCTGGCGCGCACCCCGGACGGGCGCTGGTGGGTCACCGCCGACCGTACTCAGGCGCCCTCGGGTGCCGGTTATGCGCTGGAAAACCGCCAAAGCGTTGCGCGCGCACTGCCGGAGACCTATCGCGACCTGCAGGTCCGGCACCTGTCGGGTTTCTTCGACGCGCTGCAGCAGACCCTGGCCCGTCAGGCGCCAACCAGCAACGAGGCGCCGCTGATCGTCCTGCTGACGCCGGGCCGTTTCAACGAAAGCTACTTCGAACACTTGTACCTGGCGCGGCAACTGGGCTATCCGCTGGTCGAGGGTGGCGATCTGACGGTGCGCGATGCCACGGTCTACCTGAAAACCCTCAGCGGCTTGCGTCGGGTTCACGCCATCATGCGCCGTCTGGACGATGACTTCTGCGACCCTCTGGAATTGCGTACCGACTCTGCGCTGGGTGTGCCGGGGCTGCTTGAGGCGGTGCGTCAGGGCAATGTGCTGGTCGCCAACGCGTTGGGCAGTGGTGTGCTGGAGTCTCCGGGACTGCTGGGCTTTTTGCCGAAAATCAGTCAGTACCTGTTCGGCGAAGATCTGATCCTGCCCTCGGTGGCGACCTGGTGGTGCGGAGAGCCGCCGGTGCTGGCCCAGGCGCTGGAAAAACTGCCGGATCTGTTGATCAAGCCGGCGTTCCCCTCGCAACATTTCGCGCCGGTGTTCGGCCGTGATCTGAATGAGGAACAGCGCCTGGCACTTGCCCAGCGCATGCAGTCGCGGCCCTATGCCTATGTCGCTCAGGAACTGGCGCAATTGTCCCATGCTCCGGTGCTGCAGGCCGATGGCACAGGTTTGCAGCCGCGCGCCATCGGCATGCGGGTGTATGCAGTGGCCAGCCTCGACGGCTATCGCGTGCTGCCGGGCGGCCTGACCCGAGTGGCCGCCGAAGCCGACGCCGACGTGGTATCGATGCAGCGTGGCGGGGCGAGCAAGGACACCTGGGTGCTGGGTGAACGCTCGCACCTCGGCGAACCGTGGAAAGGCCAGCGTAAGCTGGGTGTCTATGACCTGATCCGTCGTGACCCTTATCTGCCGTCACGGGTGGTGGAAAACCTGTTCTGGTTCGGACGTTACTGCGAGCGCTGTGACGACAGTGCGCGCCTGCTGCGCATCATGCTGACGCGCTACGTCGACGATGATGACCCTCTCGCGCTGCAAGCCGCCGTTGCGCTGGCCGAGAGCCTGGGCATGCTGCCCGAGGCGCAGGAGGGCGAAGAGCTTAAGGATCGCCTGCTTGTCGCGCTGATGGGCGACGAGTGGCCGTTCAGCCTTCGGGCCAATTTGCAGCGTCTGCAGTGGGCCGCTTCGCAAGTGCGTGGCAAGTTATCCAAGGAAAACTGGCAGGCGCTGGTCGAGTTGCAGCGCGAAGCCTTGAGCCTGGAAAGCGAAGAGCCGGATTTTGGCGAGCTGCTGGATTTTCTCAACCGCCTGGTGATGTCGTTGGCGGCGCTGTCCGGTTTTGCGCTGGACGACATGACCCGCGATGAAGGCTGGAGCTTCCTGATGATCGGGCGACGGATCGAGCGCCTGAAGTTTCTCAGCACCAGTCTGTCGGCGTTTTTGCGCGGGCTGGTGGTTTTCGAGCGGGCCGGGCTGGAGTGGTTGCTGGAGCTGGGCAACAGCAGCATCACCTATCGCTCGCGCTACATGGCCGTGCCGCACCTGATTCCGGTGCTGGACCTGTTGCTGCTCGACGAGCAGAACCCGCATGCGGTGCTGTTTCAGCTCAAGCTGGTGCAGCGCTCGTTGCGCCGCTTGAACGACGAGTTCGATGCGCCGCGCGACAGCAGCCTGTCGGTGTTGGCGCAGCGTCTTGCGGCGTTCGATTTGGGCAGCCTGGAGAATCCTTTGTTTGGCCAGAGCAGTATCGATGCCGTACTCGACGGGCTGGCGGACTTGCTGCAGAGCATTGGCGACAGCAGTGGTCTGGCGTCCGATCGCCTGGCGTTGCGCCATTTTGCCCACGTCGATGATGTCAGCCAACGCACGGTGTCTGTCTGATGAGCGCTTCCTACCAGATTTTCCATGACACGCATTACAAGTACGACAGCCCGGTTTCGCTGGCCCAGCAACTGGCGCACCTGTGGCCGCGCAGCAGTCCCTGGCAGCGTTGCACCGAGCAGGCGCTGGAGATTCTTCCTGAACCCACTACGCGTCGCGATGAGCTGGATGTATTCGGTAACCCGCTGACCCGTCTGGCCTTCGAGCGTCCGCACGATGAGTTGCAGGTCAATGCGCGGTTGCGTATCGAGGTCATGGAGAAGCCGTTTCTGGATTTCAATCTGTCGCCGGAATGGGAAGTGACCCGCAGTGCGCTGACGTACAGTGCCAAGCCGATGACCGAGGACATTCTGGAGGCCTGCCGCTACCGCTTCGAATCTCCCTACGTTCACCTGAAGCGCTCGTTCGTCGAGTTCTCGCAGGTCTGTTTCCCACCGGGCCGCCCGTTATTGCTGTGCGTACAGGCGTTGATGGAAAAGATTTTCGAGGAATTCACCTTCGATGAAGAGGCCACTCAGGTCGCGACGCCGCTGGTGGAAGTGCTGGAGCGCCGGCGGGGCGTGTGCCAGGACTTCGCCCATTTGATGCTGGCGTGTCTGCGCTCCCGTGGCCTGGCCGCGCGCTATGTGAGCGGCTATCTGCTCACCCAGCCGCCACCGGGCCAGCCCCGGCTGATCGGTGCCGATGCATCGCACGCCTGGGTCTCGGTATTCTGCCCGGCCTCTGGCTGGGTCGATTTTGACCCCACCAACAATGTGCAGCCTGCGCTGGAGCACATCAGCCTGGCTTGGGGACGCGATTTCTCTGATGTCTCGCCGTTGCGCGGCGTGATTCTGGGCGGCGGTACGCATGATCCTGAGGTGCGGGTGACGGTGATGCCGGTCAGCGGCTAATTACCGGGTCCCGTGAATCGTTCTTCAAAAGGGCGCTCTCTCGCGAGCGTCCGCGGGACCATTTGACGCACGTTCTTGGAACCCCGGCCCTGATCGGGCACTCTCTTCTTACATCAGTTTTACGTTAATCAAGTCCTGCCCTGGAGATTCAAATGATTCGCAAGCTTTTAGCGATTTCGCTGTTGTCGTTGGCCAGTGGTCAATTGCTGGCTGCCGAGTGCTCGGTCACAGTCGATTCGACCGATCAAATGATGTACGACACCAAAGCCATTGAGATCGACAAGAGCTGCAAGGAATTCACCGTCAACCTGACTCACTCCGGCAGCCTGCCGAAGAATGTCATGGGCCATAACTGGGTGCTGGGCGAAAAAGCCGACACCCAGGCAATCGTTACCGACGGCATGGCGGCGGGCATCGACAAGGAGTATTTGAAGCCGGACGATAGCCGCGTCATCGCCCACACCAAAGTCATCGGCGCTGGCGAAAAGGATTCGGTGACCTTTGACGTGTCGAAGCTCGACCCGGCACAGGAATACCAGTTCTTCTGCACCTTCCCCGGGCACATCAGCATGATGAAAGGCGCTGTGACGCTGAAGTAACGGCAGGTCTGCGGAGCGTCTGAGAGTATCGTTCCTCACGCTCCGCGTGGGAATGCCGTTCGTGACGCTCTGCGTCACAGATCTGAGCCGCTGCGCACATTCAGGATCGGACGCGGAGCGTCCAGAACTGCATGCCGACGCAGAGCGTCGGCACGATAGCCAGCAATGAGCGTCACAAATCCGTGCCGCGCAGATCACTCACGGCGCGTACGGCAACTCGCGCTTGTGCTGGGTCTTGGCGTAGGTTTCGCAAATGATCCGGAAGGCTTCCTCGCGTACCGGCTCGCCGTGCAGGAAGGCGTCGATCTCGGCGTAGGTCACGCCGTGCGAGGCTTCGTCCGGTTTGCCAGGTGACAGGTCTTCCAGGTCCGCAGTCGGCACTTTCTCGACCAGTGATTCCGGCGCGCCGAAATGGCGGGCGATGGCGCGTACCTGGTTTTTCACCAGACCGCTCAACGGTGCCAGATCGCATGCGCCGTCGCCGAACTTGGTGAAGAAACCCATCACCGCTTCTGCCGCGTGATCGGTGCCGATCACCAGCCCATGGTAAGCACCGGCGACGGTGTACTGCGCGACCATGCGCATGCGCGCCTTGGTGTTGCCGAGCACGAAGTCCACCGAGGTCGCTGGAAGCCCGTCGAAGGCCTTCACCTCGGCGGCCAGGGCCTTGACGCTGCTGCCGATGTTGATGGTATGGCGCTCGTCCGGCTCGATGAAGTCGACAGAGGCCTGGGCTTCGTGCTCATCGGCCTGCACCACATAAGGCAGGCGCACGGCGATAAAACGGTAGGCGTTGTCACCCGTGCTTTCACGCAGTTCCTTGACCGCACGCTGGGCGAGCAGACCGGACGTCAGCGAGTCGACCCCGCCGCTGATGCCGAGCACCAGCGTCTTGAGCCGTGCGTTCTGCAGGCACTCCTTGATGAAGTTGACGCGGCGGGCGACCTCGGCCTGCAGCGCGTTCTGGTCCGCGAAAGGTGGCTGGACCTTGAGCTGTTCAGCAATCTGGCGCTGTACGGCGTGCATGATTCACTCCTCGTAAATAGGACAATTCAAGCGGGTTTTTCCGGGCTCGGCAAATTTGGCACTTTGAACACATGCCGCAGGTAGGCGACAAAGTTCGGGTCCTTGCACTGCGTCTTGCCGGGCTCGTCAGAGATTTTCGCCACGGCCTGACCGGCGCACGCCGTCATTTTCAATACCATGTTCATCGGCGCAATGCCCGGGATGTCGGCCGTCAGGTTGGTGCCGATCCCGAAGCTGACATTGATGCGTCCGCGCAATGCGCGAAAGATATCGAGCGCCTTGGGCAGGTTAAGCCCATCGGAAAACACCAGGGTCTTGCTCATCGGGTCGATACCGAGCTTCTGGTAATGCGAGATGCATTTTTCGGCCCACTTCACCGGGTCGCCCGAATCATGGCGCAGACCGTCGAACAGCTTGGCGAAGTACAGATCGAAGTCGTTCAGGAAAGCATCGGTGGTGATGCAGTCGGTCAGTGCGATCCCCAGCAGGCCGCGATATTCGCGGACCCAGCAATCGAGCGCGGCAATCTGACTGTCGATCAGGCGCGGTCCCAGCTGCTGATGGGCCATGATCCATTCGTGGGCCATGGTGCCCAAGGGTTTCAGATCAAGCTGACGGGCCAGATGCACATTGCTGGTGCCGACGAACTGACCTGGGAAGTCGTTTTTCAGGACGCCAAGCATTTCTTCCTGCACGCGGTAGGAAAACCGCCGGCGCGTGCCGAAGTCCGCCACTTTCAGCTCGGCCAGTTCGTCCGTCGTGGCATGCGTGGTCAGCCATTCGAACTTGTCATACAGACGATCCCGCGCCTGACTGAGCAGGGTGTCCGGGTAACGATGCCGGTTGCGCACTTCGCTGACGATGGCCAGCAGCGGCACCTCAAACAGGATGACGTGCAGCCACGGCCCGTGCAGGCGAATGCACAGTTCATCATTCTCGATGGTGGTTTTCACGTAGCGGGTATTAAAGCGGAACAGCCCGAGAAAGCGCAGGAAATCCGGTTTGATGAAGGTGATGCGCTCCAGAAAAGCCAGGTGTTCGGGGCTTAGCGACAGCTCGCACAACAGCTCGATCTGGTGTTTGATTTCATCCAGATAGGGGCGAAGGTCCTCCCCGTTGCGGCAACGAAATTCCCACTCGACGTCCACGTTCGGGTAGTTGTGCAGGACGGCCTGCATCATGGTCAGCTTGTAGAAATCGGTATCGAGCAGGCTTTGCACGATGCGATTGGAAAAGGCGCTCTCGCTCATTGAATCAGGCTCTCCAGAGCAGCCGGATAAAGTGGGGCGCGTGACTTCCTGTCTGTCACCATGGAAGGCTCACGGCCGGATGGGTGTGCATTGTCGCCCTTAAGCGGGGGGTTGATCCAACTGTTCCAGCATCCACTGTAGAAAAACCCGGATTTTGGGCACGTCGGCGGTGTGTTCCGGATAGGACAGGTAGTAGGCGCTGTTAGTGCTGGGCAATGCGTAATCCCAGGCAATCACCAGTTTGCCCTCGGCCAGTTCCTCCTCGACCAGAAAGCGTGGCAGCAGCGCAACACCGCAGCCGACCTGGGCTGCGCGGATACACATATAGAAGGTTTCAAAGCGCGGCCCGTGATAGCTGTGGTCGGTGTGATAGCCCTGGCTTTCGAACCATTCATGCCAGGCTTCGGGGCGGAAGGCATTCTGCAGCAGGACCAGCTCGCTCAGTTGGGTCGGGTCGCCGAGCGGCTCGTCCGGCAGGCTTTCAGGGGCGCACACCGGCACCAGTTCCTCGCCGAACAACTTCACGCTTTCGGCACCGGGCATGGCCGCCTGGCCAAAATAGAACGACACGTCGCAGCGGCCCTTGATCAGGTCATCGGACTCCTGCTCGTTGATCAGGTCCAGGTGAATGTGCGGGTGACGCAAGCGCCAGCCCTTGAGGCGCGGCACCAGCCAGCGGGCGCCGAATGTCGAAGGGGTGGACACCCGCAGCACTTCGGTCTCTCCGCCATAGGAGCGCAGGAAGTGGGTGGACATCTCGATCTGGGTCAGGATCTTGCGCACTTCGGCCAGGTACAGCGCCCCGGCTGGGGTCAGTTGCAGACGGCGACGCACGCGCTGAAACAACAGGTGCTGAACCAGCTCTTCGAGTTGCGCGACTTGCTTGCTGACGGCGCTTTGGGTCAGGTTGAGTTCTTCTGCTGCGCGCGTGAAGCTCAGGTGCCGGGTCACTGCCTCAAAGCATTGCAATGCGGCTATCGAGGGCAGATGACGTTTGTTCAGCATGATGACTTCTCTGTTTGCGGCGCGAGGGGGCTGGCGTAAGCGATATGAATTATCGGAATGATATCTCGCTTAAAGGTCGTTTGTCGGGCGTATGCAGGGAGGTTATTACTGGCGTCGTGTGATGCGCTTTTCAGAATCTGGCGATGGCTGCGGCAGGTCTCGTTTAATCCGCTAGCCTCAAATGGTGCGTCTCGTAGCGTTCACGCACCGGGCGTGTGCAATTCGGTGACGTGTGCTGTTACAGGTGGGTTGCCCATCATGGCATGTACTGGTTGCTACTCGAGTACGTGCGGGTTGCTCTTTTTTCGTCCGGGGTTGCACCTTGCACGCTCGAAGCAACCAGGGTGCCCTGTTGCGCGGCGTTGCGTGATGGAACGACACGAAGAACACGACATCTTCCTCAACTAAAAAGCGATGGCACGCGCCTTGCTCTGAGCAACTCTGTATCTGCTTGATCATGAAAGTGCCAACTAAAAAAATATCCTCAGGAGCACCACTTATGTCGCATACGTTTTACAGGAAAGGTTTTCTGGCAATCGCAGTGGCTACTGCATTGGGCGTGTCTTCGTTTGCACAGGCGGACGTGAAAATCGGCGTAGCGGGCCCAATGACCGGCGCGAACGCGTCGTTTGGTCAGCAGTACATGAAGGGCGCGCAGGCAGCAGCCGACGCGATCAATGCGGCAGGTGGTGTCAACGGGCAGAACATCGTACTGGTCGCGGGCGATGACGCCTGTGAGCCCAAGCAGGCCGTGGCGGTTGCCAACCGCCTGGTGGATCAGGACAAGGTGATTGGCGTGGTCGGACACTTCTGTTCATCGTCGACCATTCCGGCTTCGGATATCTACAGCGATGCAGGTGTGATTGCCATCACGCCAGGCTCGACCAACCCCACCGTGACCGAGCGAGGCATGAAAGAAATTTTCCGCATGTGCGGTCGTGACGATCAGCAGGGCGTCGTTGCGGGGGACTACATCGTCGACGTGCTCAAGGGCAAGAAAGTCGCCGTCATCAATGACAAGGACACCTACGGCAAGGGCCTCGCGGACGCGACGGCCAAGCAGCTGACCAAGCGTGGCGTCAAGCCGATCCTCGAAGAGGGTCTGACCCGTGGCGAGAAGGATTTCAGTGCGCTGGTGACGAAGATTCGTTCGGTAGGCGCTGATGTCGTGTACTTCGGCGGTCTGCACCCGGAAGCCGGTCCACTGGTTCGGCAGATGCGCGAGCAGGGCCTCAAGGACGTCAAGTTCATGTCCGATGATGGCGTCGTGACCGACGAGCTGGTGACCACTGCAGGTGGCGCACAGTACGTCGATGGCGTGTACATGACCTTCGGCGCTGACCCGCGCGCATTGCCGGACAGCAAGGCTGTCGTGGACCAGTTCCGCAAGGCCGGTTACGAGCCTGAAGGCTACACGCTGTACGCTTACGCTTCGGTACAGGCCCTGGCGGCCGGTTTCAATGGCGCCAAGTCAAACAAGGGTGACGCAGCCGCCGTCTGGCTCAAGGCCAACCCGGTCAAGACCGTCATGGGTGAAAAAGCCTGGGATGCCAAGGGTGACCTGAAAGTCTCCGACTACGTGGTTTACCAGTGGGACGCCGCCGGCAAATACAAGCAACTCGAAAAGCAGAAGTGAGATAGACCTCGCGTCGGCCCTGCGCGTCAGGCGCTGACCCGATGATGGGCTCGCCCAGGAGCGAGCCTGCATCTCTTTTATCGTTTTCGGACCTGTCGGTCATGCCTCACAAGGGCGTGACTGACGGGGTGCTGAGCTGCCTTTTTGTGTGAGCGTGCGTGATGGATGGAATCTTCCTGCAACAAATGGTCAACGGACTCACTCTCGGGTCTGTCTACGGCCTCATCGCCATCGGCTATACGATGGTCTACGGCATCATCGGCATGATTAACTTCGCCCATGGCGACGTGTACATGATTTCTGCCTACCTGGCCGCTATCGGCCTCGCGGTTCTGTCTTTCTTCGGCGTGGAATCCTTTCCGTTCCTGATTCTCGGTACGCTGATCTTCACCATTGTGGTCACTGGCGTTTACGGCTTCGTCATCGAGCGTGTGGCGTACAAGCCACTGCGCAACTCGACCCGTCTGGCGCCACTGATCAGCGCCATCGGCATTTCCCTGATCCTGCAGAACTACGCGCAGATCAGCCAGGGCGCGCGCCAGCAAGGCGTGCCGACGCTGCTCGAAGGTGCGTGGCGCTTTGAAGTCGGCAGCGGCTTCGTGCAGATCACCTACACCAAGATCTTCATCCTCATTGCCGCCTTCGTCGGCATGGGCGTGCTGACCTACATCATCAAGTACACCAAGCTTGGCCGCATGTGCCGGGCCACGCAGCAAGACCGCAAGATGGCCTCGATCCTCGGCATCAACACCGACCGGGTCATTTCCTATGTGTTCATCATCGGCGCTGCCATGGCTGCGCTGGCCGGTGTGCTGATCACCATGAATTACGGCACGTTCGACTTCTATGCCGGCTTCATCATCGGCATCAAGGCGTTTACTGCGGCCGTGCTGGGCGGGATCGGTTCGTTGCCGGGTGCCATGCTGGGCGGTTTGATCCTGGGGGTTGCCGAGTCGCAGTTCTCCGGTCTGATCAACTCCGATTACAAAGACGTGTTCAGTTTCGGCCTGCTGGTGCTGATTCTGATCTTCCGTCCCCAAGGCCTGCTGGGTCGCCCACTCGTGGCGAAGGTATAAGTATGTCCGCTCCTGTTGCTGTTCCAGTTTCCAAACCTGTCGAAATCAAGAAGAGTCTGATCGATGCCGTGGTCGCCGGGTTGCTGGCGCTGATCGTGTTCGGCCCCATCGTCGGGATCGTGCTCGATGGCTACAGCTTCAACCTGCAGCCGACCCGCGTGGCCTGGCTGGTGGGCGTGGTCATGATCGGTCGCTTTCTCATCAGTCTGTTTCTGCAAACACCCAGAGGCCTGCGTGTTTCCCAGAGCTTCGAAAGCTCCGACTCCGGCGTGCATGTGCTCAAACCGGATCATCGATCGAGCCTGTACTGGATCATTCCGCTGCTGATCGTGATTGCCATCGTGTTCCCGATCTTCGCCAACAAGTACATTCTGACTGTGGTCATTCTCGGTCTGATCTACGTGCTGCTGGGCCTGGGTCTGAACATCGTGGTCGGTCTGGCGGGGCTGCTCGACCTTGGCTACGTGGCGTTTTACGCCATCGGTGCTTATGGCTTGGCGCTGGGCTATCAGTATCTGGGCCTGGGCTTCTGGTCGGCCTTGCCGCTGGCGGCGATTGCGGCGGCGCTGGCCGGATGCATTCTCGGCTTCCCGGTGTTGCGCATGCATGGCGACTATCTGGCCATCGTGACCCTCGGGTTCGGCGAGATCATTCGCCTGGTGCTGAACAACTGGCTGTCGTTCACCGGCGGCCCGAACGGTGTGCCGGTGCCCGCGCCCACCTTCCTCGGGCTGGAATTCGGCCGACGCGCCAAGGATGGCGGGGTGCCGATTCATGAATATTTCGGCTTCGATTACAACCCGGACCTGAAATTCATCTTCATCTACGCCGTGCTGTTCCTGGTCGTGCTGGCGGTGTTGTTCATCAAGCATCGCCTGACGCGCATGCCGATCGGGCGTGCCTGGGAAGCCTTGCGCGAGGACGAGATCGCCTGTCGTTCGATGGGCCTCAATCACGTGCTGGTCAAACTGTCGGCGTTCACGATTGGCGCATCGACCGCAGGCCTTGCCGGAGTGTTTTTTGCCAGCTACCAAGGCTTCGTCAACCCGACCTCGTTCACCTTTTTCGAGTCGGCGCTGATTCTGGCGATTGTGGTGCTGGGCGGCATGGGCTCGACCGTCGGTGTAGTGATCGCCGCGTTCGTGCTGACCGTTGCGCCTGAACTGCTGCGCAGTTTCTCCGAGTACCGCGTGCTGCTGTTCGGGATTCTCATGGTGCTGATGATGATCTGGCGACCACGCGGCCTGATTCGCATCAGCCGCACCGGGGTGAAACCGCGCAAAGGCGCGCTGGTGACAGAGAGGGCTGCGCGATGAGCACTGAAGTGATTCTCTCCGTCGAGCACCTGATGATGCACTTTGGCGGCATCAAGGCCCTCAGCGACGTCAGCCTCAAGGTCCGTCGCAATTCGATTTTCGCCCTGATCGGCCCCAACGGTGCGGGCAAGACCACGGTCTTCAACTGCCTGACCGGTTTCTACAAGGCCACTGGCGGACGCATCGAGTTGCACACCCGTGGCAAGACCACCAACGTGATCAGGCTGTTGGGCGAACCGTTCCAGGCGACCGACTTCGTGTCGCCGAAAAGCTTCCTCAGCCGGGTGTACTACAAAATGTTCGGCGGCACCCATCTGGTCAACAGGGCGGGGCTGGCGCGCACGTTCCAGAACATTCGTCTGTTCAAGGAAATGTCGGTGGTCGAAAACCTGCTGGTCGCCCAGCACATGTGGGTCAACCGCAGCCTGATCAGCGGGATTCTGAATACCAGGGGCTATCGCAAGGCCGAAGAGGACGCGCTGAATACCGCGTTCTACTGGCTGGAGGTGGTCGATCTGGTGGACTGCGCCAACCGTCTGGCTGGCGAATTGTCCTACGGGCAGCAACGCCGCCTGGAGATTGCGCGAGCCATGTGCACGCGGCCGCAGGTGATCTGCCTGGATGAGCCGGCTGCCGGTCTCAACCCGCAGGAAACCGAGGCACTCAGCGGCATGATCCGCCTGCTGCGTGACGAGCACGACATGACCATCGTGCTGATCGAGCACGACATGGGCATGGTCATGGGGATTTCCGACGATATTGTGGTGCTCGACCATGGCAACGTAATTGCTATGGGCGGGCCGGAACAGATCCGTAACGATCCGAAGGTGATCGCCGCGTATCTGGGCGCTGATGAAGAGGAGCTGGTATGAGCAAGCCGATCCTCGAACTGAAAGAGATCGATGTGTTTTACGGGCCGATTCAGGCCCTGAAGAAAGTCTCGCTGCACATCAACGAGGGCGAAACAGTGAGCCTGATCGGCTCCAACGGCGCGGGCAAGTCCACGCTGCTGATGTCGATCTTCGGTCAGCCGCGCGCGGCCAGCGGGCAGATCATCTATCAGGGCACCGATATCACCCAGAAGTCCTCGCATTACATCGCCTCCAACGGCATTGCGCAGTCGCCGGAGGGGCGGCGGGTCTTTCCCGACATGTCGGTCGAGGAAAACCTGATGATGGGCACCATTCCGATTGGCGACAAGCATTCGGCCGAAGACATGCAGCGCATGTTCGAGCTGTTCCCCAGGCTCAAGGAACGTCGCAATCAGCGCGCCATGACCATGTCCGGAGGCGAGCAGCAAATGCTCGCCATCGCCCGCGCGCTGATGAGTCGTCCGAAACTGCTGCTGCTCGATGAGCCAAGCCTGGGTCTGGCCCCGATCATCGTCAAACAGATCTTCTCGACCCTGCGTGAACTGGCAGCCACGGGCATGACGATATTCCTGGTCGAGCAGAACGCCAACCATGCGCTCAAGCTGTCTGACCGGGCCTATGTCATGGTCAACGGCGAGATTCGACTGTCCGGCACGGGGCAGGAATTGCTGGTAAATGAAGAGGTAAGGAACGCTTATCTGGGCGGGCACTGAATTCGTCAAAACCCTGCCGTTTTCTTCGCGCGCCCCGGATGCTCAAACATCCGGGGCGCAGTCGTATGCAATTGTGGAAAACAATTTTGGCGCGTCTCATAAGTGCGACATAAAACCGCTGCAAATGGTTGTTTTGTCACCGTTTTGACTTGTTCAGGTTTACTGTGGAACCGGCTGTTAATAACTTGGGAGTATTTACCTGCAGGCCTTTATGCATAAGGCCTGTAGAAGAGTGGTTAAATTTCGTACAGAGGTTTTCGGACGGCTATATAGGGCATTTGTCAACTGTATTGGGGCTGGTCGTTCATACAGGTTTTACAGGCGAACAGCCTGTGGATAAGTCTGTTAACAAGCCTTGGAAAGACTGCCCCGGACGTTATAGGGTCTGGGCTACAGGCCATCACCGTTTTCTGACGCTTTCAACCCTCTTGACAGTGTCGGGCAAAGTCAAGGAAAAAACTTCGCCTGATACGCTGCAGGCCCCGAAACACGTGATGTTCAGCGTCACTGACTTGCCCCCAGAGATTGTGGGTCTGACTGTGGATAAGGTGGGCAAAAGTGCCTGTGAGGCCCGTAGCGCAAGGCCCGCTCAGGGTTGGTTGTTTTTTGTACAAATACACTGGGTTGTTGCATCGATGTCCCGCTGACGGGCATTCTGCTGCCCTTGCCAGAAACTTATTAACAGGCAGCGCTGTTTGTGCGCCATGTCAGGAGAATGAAATGACTTCCACTGTATTCATCACGGGCGCCACTTCCGGTTTTGGCGAGGCGTGTGCCCGCCGTTTCGCCGAGGCAGGCTGGTCGCTGGTGCTGACCGGTCGACGCAAGGACCGTCTGGATGCCTTGAGCGCCGAGCTGTCGAAGCAGACCAAGGTGCATACGCTGGTGCTGGATGTGCGTGACCGCAAGGCCATGGAGAGCTGCATTGCAGGTTTGCCTGAAGAGTTCGGCAGCATTCGCGGGCTGATCAACAATGCCGGTCTGGCGCTGGGAATCGATCCTGCGCCCAAGTGCGATCTGGATGACTGGGACACCATGATCGACACCAACGTCAAAGGTCTGGTCTACACCACGCGTCTGCTGCTGCCACGCCTGATCGCGCATGGTCGCGGCGCGAGCATCGTCAACCTGGGTTCGGTCGCCGGTAACTACCCGTATCCGGGCGGTAACGTCTACGGTGGCACCAAGGCCTTTGTCGGGCAGTTCTCGCTGAACCTGCGCAACGACCTGATCGGCACCGGCGTGCGCGTCACCAACCTTGAGCCGGGGCTGTGCGAGAGCGAGTTTTCGCTGGTGCGTTTCGGTGGCGATCAGGCCAAATACGATGCCACCTACGCAGGTGCCGAGCCGATTCAGCCTCAGGACATCGCCGACACCATCTTCTGGATCATGAACACGCCAGCCCACGTCAATATCAACAGCCTGGAACTGATGCCGGTCAGCCAGACCTGGGCCGGCTTTGCGATTGATCGCAACCTCGGTTGATTGACGTGCTGATCGGACCGCGCAGCTGCGGCCCGATCAGCTGTCTGCCGGCGTTGGCGGCGGGAATGCGCTGACGAAGCGGTTTTCGACGAAATCCGCCAGGCCGATGTAGCAGGTGGCCAAGTGGTAGGGCGTGGTCGACGGCATGTCGCTGCGGCTGACCCTGCCATCGGGCTCGACGCACTCGTTCCAGCCCCTGGCATGCAGAAAGCGCTGCTCGAAGGCCGACAACTGCTGAGTCAAGGCCGCTTCGCAGTCCGGGCGCAGGGCCATGGCCCGCAAGTATTCCGCCTGGGCCCAGATACGCTGGGTGGCATCGCGCACCGTACCATCGAGCGCCAGCATCGCCGTCACCGCCCCGCTGTGTGGATCGACGCCCTGCGCCTGGGCGTAGGCGAACGCGCGGGTCATGGATTCATGCAGCTCGCGCCCATGCAGTTCCGGCGACGATTGCAGCAGGAAGAACCATTCGAACTGATGACCTGGCTCGTACCAGTTATCCACAGCGCCCAGAGGCTTCTCCAGCATCACGCCGGTTGCCGTATCGACGAAACGGCGTTGCATGTGGATAACCAGCGCGTCCAGTGCCGCCTGCGTGACAGGGTCGGCACGCACCGACAGGGTGGCCAGAAAGGCCTCTGCCAGGTGCATCAAGGGGTTTTGCAACGGTCCGGTGCCCAATACCGACCAGTCTTCATCGAGCTGCGCCTCGTACAGCCCGTCGTCGTCGGCAAAGCGTTCTGCCACAACGTTAAGCGCTGCGTTGAGCACCGACTCTGCCAGCGGGTCCTGCACTTTCGCCCAGTAATGCGCGCAGGCAAAAATAATAAAGGCGTGGGTGTAAAGGTCCTTGCGGCGATCCAGCGGCTTGCCCTGTGGATCGATGCTGTAGAACCAGCCGCCATGCTCGGCATCGTGGAAGTGCTGTTGCAGGGAGCGGAACAATTCACCGGCCCGCGCCCGTGCCCCCGGCACTTGTGCGTGACCGATGAGGCTGGAAAACAGAAACAGCTGACGCGCACAGGCCATGGCGCGATAGCGTTGCGGCGGCAACGGTTGATCACTCGCGTCGAGTGCTTCGTAGGGCAATGCCAGTTTCGCGTTCCACCCAGGACCCTGCCACAGCGGAACGACGACCTGCATGAAGTGCTGCTGCAAGGCGGCGAACAACGAGGTCAATTCAGGCGTGGAGGCGGAGCGGGTCACATGAGGCATCGGCTGGCATCGCGGCAGTGTCGAAGTGCGCAGCATGTTATCAGGATTGCTGCACGAAGACGGGTGATGATCGTTCCTCACGCCAGGCGCGTGAGGAACCTCTGGCAGTCAGCCAATCAGCGCCAGTCGCTCATTGATCGCGGCTTCGATCCCTTGGGCATCCAGGCCGCACTCGGTGAGCATCTGCGCAGGCTTGGCGTGCTCGACGTAGACATCCGGCAGCCCCAGGTGCAATACCGACTTGAGGATATTGGCGCGTGCCAGGAACTCGCTGACCGCAGCACCGGCACCGCCCATGACGGCGTTCTCTTCCAGTGTGACCAGCAACTCGTGGTTGGCGGCAGCTTCGCTCACCAGGGCTTCGTCCAGTGGCTTGACGAAACGCATGTCGATCACCGTTGCATCGAGCTTCTCGGCCACCACCAGCGCCTCGGCCAGTTGCACGCCGAACGCCAGTATCGCAACGCCCTGGCCCTGACGCCGCACAACGCCCTTGCCGATCTCGACCGGGTCAAGATTGGCCTCGATCACTGCGTTAGGGCCGGTGCCGCGTGGGTAGCGTACTGCCGCAGGGCCGGTATGCAGGTAACCGGTGCTGAGCAGCTTGCGCAGTTCGTTTTCATCGCTCGGCGTCATCACCAGCATGCCAGGGATGCAGCGCAGGTAGGAGAGGTCGAAGCTGCCTGCGTGAGTCGGGCCGTCTTCGCCTACCAGTCCGGCGCGGTCGATGGCGAACAGCACGTCGAGGTTCTGTACCGCGACGTCGTGGATCAGCTGATCGTAACCACGCTGCAGGAAGGTCGAATAGATCGCCACCACCGGCTTGCTGCCTTCGCAGGCCATACCGGCTGCCAGGGTCACTGCGTGTTGTTCGGCGATGGCCACGTCGAAGTAACGCTCGGGGAAGCGTTCGCTGAACGCGACCAGGTCCGAACCTTCCTTCATCGCGGGCGTGATGCCGACCAGCCGTGCGTCAGCGTCGGCCATGTCACAGATCCACTGGCCGAACACGCCGGAGTATTTCGGTGCGCTGATCTTTTTCTGCGCGGCAGGCGCATTCAGCGGCTCGAGCTTGGTGATGGCGTGATAGCCGATCGGATCGACTTCGGCCGGCTCGAAACCCTTGCCCTTTTTGGTCACCACATGCAGAAACTGCGGGCCCTTCAGGTCACGCATGTTGCGCAGGGTGGCGATCAGGGTCGGCAGGTCGTGGCCGTCGATAGGACCGATATAGTTCCAGCCCAGCTCTTCGAAGAGCGTGCCCGGGACCAGCATGCCTTTGGCGTACTCCTCGGTGCGCCGCGCGATTTCCCAGGCACCGGGAAGGCGCGAAAGCACCTTTTTGCTGCCTTCACGCATGCTGCTGTAAGTGCGGCTGGAAAGAATCTTGGCCAGGTAATTCGACAGCCCGCCGACATTGCGCGAGATCGACATGTCGTTGTCGTTGAGGATCACCAGCATGTCGGCGGCCACTTCCGGCGCGTGGTTCAGCGCTTCAAAGGCCATACCGGCAGTCAGCGCTCCGTCGCCGATCACGGCAATCGATTTGCGCTCGCTGCCCTGCAGGCGCGAGGCAATCGCCATGCCCAGCGCAGCACTGATCGAGGTGCTGGAGTGCCCGACACCAAAGGTGTCGTACTCGCTTTCGCTGCGACGCGGAAAGGCTGCAACACCATCCTTCTGGCGCAGGGTGGACATGCGCGCACGACGGCCGGTGAGGATCTTGTGCGGATAGGCTTGATGACCCACGTCCCACACCAGACGGTCGTCCGGGGTGTCGAAAACGTAATGCAGCGCGATGGTCAGCTCGATGACCCCGAGACCGGCACCAAAATGCCCTCCGGTCTGGCCAACGGAATACAGCAATTCCAGGCGCAGCTCATCGGCCAGGGTTTCCAGCTCGGCTTCGCCCAGACGGCGCAGGCCGTGCGGGGTATCGGCTCGGTCGAGCAACGGCGTGACCGGGCGCTCGCGTGGGATCTCTTTGAACGTCGTGGGCATCAGGCGAATCGTTATAAGTAAAAGAGGCGGCAGTTTACCTTATGCATCGTACGCTGCCCATGAAGTGAGTCGGCGGATGATCTGCCGACTGACATGTGTAATGACTGAGACCACGATAAAGCGTGGTTGATTCAGCGGATTTTCCGGTTCGGGTGACAGTTGTCAGTGGCGACGTTCGACGATGTAGCGTGCCAACTGGCGCAACGGCTCTGCGGCGGCATCGAACGGGCTCAGCGCCTGCAGCGCCTGATCACGCAGTTCCAGTGCGTAGTGTTTGGCCGCTTCCAGGCCCAGCAGCGCCGGGTAGGTCGGCTTGTCGCGGGCGATGTCGGCGCCCTGGCGCTTGCCAAGGGTCGCGGTATCGCTTTCGACATCGAGAATGTCGTCCTGAACCTGAAAAGCCAGGCCGATTGCACGCGCGTAGACCTGCAGAGCATCGAGCCGCGGCTGATCGGCGTGACCGCTGGCCAGTGCGCCCAGCCGGACGCTGGCTTCGATCAATGCACCGGTCTTGTGGCGATGCATGTATTCCAGCGCGGCCTGATCGAGCTTCAGCCCCACTGATCCCAGATCGATAGCCTGACCACCCACCATGCCCGCCGGTCCGGCTGCAGTCGCGAGGGCCGTGACCATCTGCAGACGCGTCTCGGCATCGCGCGACGTCAGGTGAGGGGTGAGCAGGGCCGTGAAGGCCAGGCTTTGCAGGCCGTCACCGGCGAGGATTGCGCAGGCTTCATCGAAGGCCTTGTGCGTGGTCGGCTGGCCGCGACGCAGGTCGTCGTCGTCCATTGCCGGCAAATCGTCATGTACCAGCGAGTAGGCATGAATCAGTTCAACGGCACAGGCGGCGCCGTTGGCATCCTCGGCTACACCGCCCAGTGCTTCGCAGGCGGCATACGCGAGCAGCGGGCGCACGCGCTTGCCGCCATTCATCACGCTGTAGCGCATGGCTTGGTAGAGGCGTTCGAGCTCAGGGCCCGGAGCCTTGAACAGCCCGTCGAGTGCTGCGTTGACGCGAGTCTGGCTTTGCGCTTGATAGCTCGCGATCATTCGGGGAGTTCCGCATCGTCGAACGGCTCTTCGCTGAGCTCGCCATCGCGTTCCAGCAATACCTGAACCTTCTGCTCGGCCTGGGTGAGGGCGCTCTGGCAGTCGCGGGTCAGGCGTACACCTTGCTCGAAGGCGGTCAGGGAGTCTTCCAGCGACAACTCGCCATTCTCCAGCCGCTCTACCAGCGCTTGCAGGTCAGCGAGTGACTGTTCGAAATCCAGTGCAGCTTTCTTGCGGGCCATGAGGGCATTTCCGGTAGAGGTTAAACCGCGCGACACTAGCAGAGCGATGGCGTCTGGGCAAATTGCGGCGACGGAGCCGCGCTCTTCAAGCGGCTGCCAAGGTCAACCTGCGGCAAACCCGTTGCGCAGGTCTGCGATCAGGTCTTCCGGACTTTCCAGGCCGACCTGCAGCCGCAGCATCGGGCCAGCGCCGCGGTCAGGACCGTGTTGTTCGACTTCCGTGATGAGGCTTTCAAACCCACCCCAGGAGTAGCCGACGCCGAACAGTTTCAACGCGCCGGTAAAGCGATCCAGCACCTGCCAGTCGGTGGTATTGAATTCAAAACTGAGCAAGCCGTTGCAGCCATGGAAGTCGCGCTTCCAGATCGCGTGGCCCGGATCGTCCGGCAACGCGAGATAGAGCACGCGGGCAACCTGGGGCTGGGCCTGCAGCCATTGTGCGATCTGCAGCGCGTGACGCTCATGCATGGCCATGCGCGCCGCCAGACTGCGGGCGCCACGCAGCACCAGATAGGCATCATCGGGGCTGACGGTATTGCCCACGGCGGTGTTCATGGTTTTCAGGGTATGCCAGTGCGCTTCGGTGGTGCTGACGCTGCCCATCATGACGTCGGAGTGGCCGGCCACGTACTTGGTCAGGGCCATCAGCGAAATGTCCGCGCCCAGCGCCAGCGGCTTGAACAACACCCCCGAGCCCCAGGAGTTATCCACAGCCAGCAGCAGATTCCTTGCTTTGCACAGCTGTGACAGGGCAGGCAGGTCACACATGTCGAATGTCAGCGAGCCGGGCACCTCGGCATAGATCATCCGGGTGTTGGCCTTGATCAGCGATTCCACGTTACTGCCGTCGGCCGCGTAGAAATCGAACTGGATGTCGAAGGCGGTCAGCATGGTTTTCGCCAGCCGCCGAACAGGGCCATACACCGATTCGGTGATCAGGACATGATCGCCGGGACGCAGAAACGATTGAAACATCTGCGCCACTGCGGCCAGCCCGGTCGGGTACAGGCAGGTGCCGTGTGCGCCTTCGAGCTCGGAGATCAGGTCCTGCAAGGCAAACGCAGTCGGGTTGCCGTTGGCACCGTAAGTCAGCGAGCGCTCAGGCCCCGCGGTGCGAATTTCCGCCTGCCGCAAGCTTTCCAGACTGTCGAACAGCACCGTACTGAGGCGCACGACGGGTGGGTTGACCGCAATCCCGGGCCCGCTGCTGGCACTGCGGCCGCTTTGCGACAGGGCGGTGTGGGCACGAGGGTCTTTGTCTTGCGGCATTGGAGGCTCCGGGTGGAAAAGGCTTGCAGGCTGCGGCTCAGGTACCCGCAAGCGTAATGCATCGTGCGCCTGGCAGGTATCACTGATCGTTCAACACAGCGCTCGCGTAGAACTCATGCAGTTTCGCTTGCAGTAACTGTCTGTCCGGCAGGCGGGTCTGGTACTCGGCAATCAACGCGGGTGAAAGCGAGCGGTTCAGAGCGTACTCGACGACTTCGTCGTTTTTGCTGGCGCAGAGTAAAACGCCAATGGCCGGGTTTTCATGGGGTTTGCGTTCGTTGCGGTCCAGCGCTTCCAGGTAGAAGTCCAGCTTGCCGAGGTATTCGGACTCAAAGCGGCCGACCTTGAGCTCAATGGCAACGAGGCAGTTGAGGCCTCGATGGAAAAACAGCAGATCCAGAGCAAAGTCCTGGCCGCCGACCTGCAACGCGTACTCGGAGCCGACAAAACAGAAATCGCGGCCTAGCTCGATCAGAAAGTCCCTCAGGCGTTTCAACAAGCCGCCATGCAGGTCCGCTTCGGCGTGCCCCGGTGGCAGCTCCAGAAACTCCACCATGTAGGCATCACGGAATATATCCAGTGCGGCCGGCCGGGTTTCCTTGAGCATCGCCGAGGCTTTGGCTGGCTGGGTGACAGTGCGCTCGAATAGAGCGTTCTTGAATTGGCGCTCAAGTTCGCGACTGGACCACTTTTCCCTGATTGCCATACGCAGATAAAACTCACGCTCTTCGGGGCGCTTGCTTTGACTGAAGATGATCAGGTGATGGGTCCAAGGCAATTGTGTCAGCACCGCTGACACAATCTCATCATCGCGGTAGACCTCAAAGAATTGGCGCATGCGAAACAGATTACGACGTGTGAAACCACGCAGTCCTGGCTGGGTGGTGGCCAGATGCTCGGCAAGCTGGGCGACCACCGCGTCACCCCATTCAGCGTTTTCAAGCTTGCGACTGATGTAAGCGCCGACTTGCCAGTAAAGCTCGATCAATTGGGTGTTCACCGCCTGTGCGGCCTGCTGTCGAGCGCTCCGGATCATGGCGAGCACTTCATCAAAGCGATCATGTACAGGCGTATGCGGTGTGTTGGGAGTACTCATACTGAAAGTACTCCACTGCGTGGCAACCTGATGGGCGATTGCAAGCGAAAGTCTGGAAGAACAGTTGTTCGGCTCATAAAGGCGCGTCCTTGGGCGGTGGCTAAGGTCGGCTACTTTACGTGCAGATCAGGACGTTCTGTTCCAGAGTTTCCTGTGGGTTTGTAGCATCAGGTTTCTGTCCGCAAAGGACTTGACGTGTGCCTTATTTATCCAGATCGGACGCCTGATGCCGCTCCGGAACCTGATCGGCTTCTTCGCCCCAGGTGCGGTTGACCTTCTGGCCTCTGATGACGGCAGGACGTGCGGCGATTTCTTCGGTCCAGCGAATCAGGTGCGGGTATTCGTGTACCGATAGGAATTCTGCAGCCGAATACACCTTGTTCTGCACCAGTGCGCCATACCATGGCCAGACCGCGATATCGGCAATCGTGTAGGTGTCGCCAGCCAGGTAGCGGTGCTCGCCCAGACGACGGTTCAGCACATCGAGTTGGCGCTTGGCTTCCATCGCGAAGCGGTTGATGGGGTATTCGAGTTTCTCGGGCGCGTAGGCATAGAAATGCCCGAAACCGCCACCCAGATAAGGCGCAGCGCCCATCTGCCAGAACAACCAGTTCAGCGTTTCGGTACGGCCTGCCGTGTCGGCGGGCAGGAAGCTGGAAAACTTCTCTGCCAGGTACAGCAGGATGGATCCGGACTCGAATACCCGAACAGGTGTTTCATGGCTTCGGTCCAGCAATGCCGGGATCTTGGAATTGGGATTGATCTCGACAAAGCCGCTGGAGAACTGATCGCCCTCGGAGATGCGGATCAGCCAGGCATCGTATTCCGCGCCGCTGTGCCCGAGCGCCAGCAGCTCTTCGAGCATGATCGTGACCTTCACACCGTTGGGGGTGGCCAGCGAATAAAGCTGCAGTGGGTGCTTGCCGACCGGCAGCTCCTTGTCGTGCGTGGGGCCGGCGACGGGCCGGTTGATGCTGGCGAACGTGCCGCCCGCTTTTGTTTCCTGCTGCCAGACCTTCGGCGGGGTATAGGACGTTTGGGTCATGAGAAGCCTCGCTTGTTCAAGGGTGATCGCTGGGGCGGTCGTGTTGCAAAGGACCATTGACGTTATAGATCAACGCGCGTGCAGGGAAGTGCCTTGCGATCGCGAACGAGTGTGGCGAGGGGCGCATTTCGCTGCCGTTGGTAGCTTGTAGAATATTCCTACAGGAACTAAGGCGGCGTCCTATAGCTGTAGCTGGGTAAAAGAAGAGAACATGTGTTCGCAGCATGAGGCCATAAGGTTATCCATTTATGATCTTGGTTGTCAAAGTCGCTCTCTCTGATTTACCTATTAATAGCTGGATACCGTATGCCGTCTTTTTACAGTCCGGGCGTTATGAAGTGGCGTGACCTGATCATCAATCTTGTTTCCAAGGAAATAAAAATCCGTTACATGGGCGCAACGTTGGGCTTTGTCTGGTCGTTGGGTAATCCGCTGGTTGTAACGCTCACGTATTACACCGTGTTCACCTATATTCTGCCCAGTAGTCAGGACCGCTTTGCGCTGCACCTGGTGACAGGTGTTGTCCACTGGATGCTTCTGGCACAAATTGTTTCGCAAAGCGGGGAGTGGCTGATCAATAACGGCAACCTCATTCGAAAGTTGCGTTTCCCCCGTCTGTTGTTACCCATTTCCGGGGCGCTGGCAATTGTAGTTTTCTGGGCCGGCTGCATGCTCGTCTATGCATCGCTATTTGCCATGCTCGGTGGTGTCTTTTCACGTGCGCTGTTGTTTTATCCGATTGTGCTGATCGCATTCATGGCATTGATCATGGGCTTTGGTCTGGCACTCAGTGTCATTCAGGTCACCGTACGGGATGCCAAGCACTTCATCGACGTGTTTCTACCCTTGTTGTTCTGGCTCACACCCATCGTATGGGTGACTTCATCGCTGCCCGACGGTATCGCCCGCATTGCGGCCTATAACCCTGTAGCCCTTTATTTCAATAGTTTCACCAGCATTCTGCATGCCGGAGTCGTTCCGGAGACCCGTGATCTGCTGCTGTGCGTGCTCATGGGCGCTGCGTCGCTGCTTGTGGGCCTGTTGATGTTCAGGAAGGTGGACAACGTGGTGGAGTATCTATGAGTCGCGTCGTCATCAAGGCAGAAAACCTCTCCAAACAGTTTGTTCTACGCCACAACAGAGGCGGTTTGAAGAAGAAGTTTCTCGGGCTGTTTGACGCTCAATACCGTGAACGTGCCGAAACATTCACGGCAGTCAGCGATGTATCGTTCACCTTGCACAAAGGTGAGTCGCTTGCACTGGTGGGGCATAACGGTTCAGGTAAAAGTACCTTGTTGCAACTGGTTTCACGCATTCTTGTGCCCACCAGTGGGCGGCTGACCAGCGTGGGTCGGGTGGCACCGCTAATCGAAATAGGGGTGGGCTTTCACCCTGAACTGACCGGCGAGGAAAACATCTACCTCAATGCCAGTCTGTTTGGATTGAGTAACAAGGAAGTGCGTTCGCGCTTCAACGAGATTGTCGATTTTTCCGGGTTGGGAAACTTCATCGATACACCGGTAAAGAACTATTCGTCAGGCATGTACATGAGGCTGGGTTTCTCAGTCGCCGTTCATGTCGAGCCTCAGACGTTACTGGCTGACGAAGTACTTGCGGTAGGTGACGAAGACTTCAAGCGCAAATGCCACGAACGAATTCGCATGATGCAGGATGACGGGATGGCCTTGATTCTTGTTACCCACGCAGTAGAAGAAGGTAAAGAGTTTTGCCAGCGTTACTTGACGCTCGAGCGTGGCCGGATGACCGAACACGGTTATTACTGATTCATTGTTTCGCGATGCCATGCTTCCAATCAACTTGGCCATCACTCAATTCATAAAGGTATTTCCATGTTGCAAATTATCGTTCCGATGGCCGGGGCCGGGAGTCGCTTTGCGGTTGCGGGCTACACCGATCCCAAACCGTTGATCCCTGTACATGGTGTACCGATGATCAAGGTCGTGATCGACAACCTGACGCCGGAGTGCCCGCACAGATTCATCTTTATCTGTCAGGCGGAACAGGTCGCCCGTTACGGGCTGAGGGAAAAACTGAATGCCTGGGCGCCCGGCTGCGAGATCGTCGAACTTGGCGGCCTGACCGGGGGCGCTGCGTGCTCGGTGTATGCAGCGAGGCACCTGCTCGACGACAGCCAGCAAGTGATGATCGCCAACAGCGACCAGTACGTCGATGTGGATATAAACGCCTATCTGCAGGCAATGAGCGAGAGCGATGCAGAGGGTTTGATCATGACCATGAAAGCCAACGATCCGAAATGGTCGTTCGTGGGCTTCAGTGCAGCAGGCCTGATCGACCGTGTGGTGGAAAAAGAGGTTATCTCTGACGAGGCCACTGTCGGCATCTATAACTTTCGCCGCGCAGGTCAACTGATATCGGCCATCGAAGCGATGGTCGCGAAAGATCTTCGCGTCAATGGCGAGTTCTATGTCGCACCGGTTTACAACGAACTCATCGGGCAGGGCGCCAAGGTCATTCATTACAGCATTGGTGCAGAAGGTCACGGCATGTATGGCCTGGGCATCCCGGCAGACCTCAACCAGTTCCTGTCGTTGCCGCTAAGCAGGCAGGCAGCCTCGGGAAAAGAGGCCTGACATGCAGATCATCAGCCATCGCGGCTATTGGCTGCAAAAGCCGGAGCGCAATCTGCCCGAAGCCTTTCATCGATCATTCGACCTTGGCTTCGGCACCGAAACCGATGTCCGTGATGTGGCGGGCCAACTGGTCATTTCCCACGACATGCCCGCGGGCGGCGAGCTGACGCTGGATGGCCTGCTCGACATCATGGCGGGCCGCAACCTGCCGCTGGCCATCAACGTCAAGGCGGATGGCCTGGCACAGGCTCTCGCCGAAACCTTCGCCCGTTACGGCCATACCAACTGGTTCGCCTTCGATATGGCGGTGCCGGACATGCGCAGTTACCTCAACGCCAATCTCACCACTTACACCCGTCTCAGCGATGTTGAGCCGTCGCCAGCCTGGCTCGAACAGGCAGCCGGCGTCTGGCTTGACGGTTTCGAGGGTGAGTGGTTCTCCAACCAGGTCATTGGCGATCTTCTTTCCCTGGGCAAGCGAATTTGTGTGGTGTCACCCGAATTGCACGGGCGTGGTCATGACGCCCTGTGGCAGCAATTGCTCGAGTTCAGGTCGCAGGACCGTTTGACGCTGTGCACTGATCTTCCCACAGACGCAGCCACTTTCTTCACGTGAGGCAACCATGATCAAGGCAGTGATTTTCGATATGGACGGTGTCCTTATCGACGCCAAAGAATGGCATTACGACGCATTGAACAAAGCGCTCAGCCTGTTCGGTTACAACATCAGTCGCCACGAACACCTCACCGCCTACGACGGTCTGCCCACTTCGCGCAAACTCGACATGCTGAGTGTCGAACGCGACCTGCCGGTTGCGTTGCACGCCTTTATCAACGAGATGAAGCAGCAGTACACCATGGAGATCGTTTACGCCCAGTGCAAACCGACCTTTGTGCATCAGTACGCGTTGTCATCACTGAAAACACTGGGTTACAAGCTGGCAGTGGCGTCCAACTCCATTCGCAACACCGTGGAGGTCATGATGAACAGGGCAGATCTCGACCGATACCTCGATCTGCGGCTCTCCAACGAAGACGTCAGGCATGCCAAGCCAGCGCCGGACATCTATACCAAGGCTATCAGCCAGCTGGGTCTTCGGCCTGAAGAATGCCTCATCGTCGAGGACAACGAGAATGGCATCAAGGCCGCCAGAGACTCGGGCGCACATGTCCTGGTCGTGGCTGAAACCTGCGACGTAAACCTCAATAACATTCTTGGCAAAGTCGAACAGATCAACTTCGACAAGGCGGCAGTCCTGTGAGCGCGTTGAATATCATCCTTCTGACCGGCAGGCAGTCAGAGGCGCTGCACGACGAGGGCGAGTACCCGCACTACCTGTGTGAATACAACGGCAAGCCGCTGATTCATACGCTGATAGACAGCTGCGCGGTACTTCAGCCACGCAGGATGATCTGCACATTCTCGAACCACGATATCGCCCGGTTGCACCTTCGCAACATGGTTCCGCAGATGCACCCGTCGGCCAGTGTTCTACCGGTTCACAACATCACCCGCGGCGCGGCGTGCACGGCGCTTCTGGCGAGTGAAGAAATCGACAACGATGACGAACT
Source organism: Pseudomonas sp. SZ57 (assembly GCF_009495975.1). Taxonomy (NCBI): domain Bacteria; kingdom Pseudomonadati; phylum Pseudomonadota; class Gammaproteobacteria; order Pseudomonadales; family Pseudomonadaceae; genus Pseudomonas; species Pseudomonas sp. SZ57. The sequence continues at coordinate 59,789 of NZ_WIBD01000012.1, forward strand.
GCTGATTCTCAGTGTCAGCGACTTTCTGGATATCGAGTTGCAGGATGTAGTGCGCACGTTTCGTGAAAGTCATGAGGATGCCGGAGTAGTCATCTTCAATTCTCTGCACCCTCGTTATTCATTCGCGCGCCTGGATAGCGACTGCCGGGTTATCGAAGCTGCCGAAAAAAATCCGATCAGCTCAAACGCCATTGCAGGTGTGTACTGGTTCAAGTCCGGCTCGCTGTTCGTATCGGCGGCCAAAGAAATGATTCGCAAGGACGCCAGGGTCAACGACAACTTCTACATAGCCCCCGCCCTCAATGAGCTGGTGCTGTTGCAGAAGAGGATCGGCGCCTACCGGATCGAACCCAATCAGTACCGGCCATTGAAAACCGACAGTCAGCTCCACGCTTTCGAAGCAGGAGAAATGCGATGAAAACGGCAAGACTGGAAGACATGGTCAAAGGCTGGTTCGTGGGCGGATTCGAACCTGCAGTTTTCAGTACCGAGTCCTGTGAGGTCGGGGTCAAGACCTACAAGGCAGGTGAAAAGGAAGCGGCTCATTACCACAAGGTCGCCACCGAGATAACCGTGCTCATTGCCGGGTCGGTCAACATGCGCGATCAGGTCTGGCATGCTGGCGACATCATCGTTCTGGAACCGGGCGACATCACGGCGTTCGAAGCGCTCACCGATGCGACCACCGTTGTCGTGAAGGTGCCGGGTGCGCTTGCTGACAAGTACGTCGTCTGACCATGAAAACGACCCATCTGCAGCATCACCCAAGCCTCGGTTACATAGCGGCTGGCAGTCTGCGCAGCCTCCCGGTTGGGCTACTGCTGCCCCATGAGTGTTCCAGCTTCATCTCGTTCCGCGCGCATCCGTTTCGCAAGCCTGAACGGGTGATCAGGAAACTGCATGCCGCACAGCGTCCGTTGTGTCTGTATGGGTCGGGTAGCTACTGTTTTTATGGTGTCCAGAGTGATTCGCCGCTGGCACCCCTGCTGCTGTGGGACGGTGCGCACTTTCTGAATGTTGGCGAAAAAATAACGGTCATCGAAGACACGCCTATCGAGTGTTATCTGGATCGTGATTACTTTGCGGGATCACTCAAGGTGATAGCGCGTTCGGCCAACTCGGTCACTTACAAGAAAGTATCCAGGCTGACTGCGGAATCTAACGACGATCTCGACAGCTGGACCTTCGGCATTCCTGTCGGTCCAGGCGACGCCACCGTTCTCAATGCCGTCGTGAAGCGCATTCTGGAAATTGACATCCCGCACAAGGAGATACTGCTGTGCGGCACACCGGGAACTAATTTCGCCTATTTCGACAAAGTCCGCATCGTGGGGGAGGACATCACTGCCCCGCCCGTGCAGATCTGCAAGAAGAAAAACCGTCTCGCGCTGGAGGCCAGACACAGCAATCTGGTGATCCTGCATGACCGCGTCTTTCTGCCAAAACACTTCGGGGAAGTTGTCCGCCGCTTTGGCCCGCGCTATCCGTTGATGACCTTGCAAAGCATGTTTTTCGATAACCGAATCAGCATGCACCCGCGTCGCTACTCGGATTACGGCATGGCCATGGACGAAGTCGCTCAGGGTCTGCTGGGGCTGCACCGCACCAGCGGTAATGCTCAGTCCATAGCGCCGTCAATATTCCCGGACGTCGACCGGACCGGGTTCTGTTTCGCCAGCCCGATGCGCTACAACAGCGACGCCAGCTACCCGACAGGCAGCCTCTACATTTGTCGCAAGGATGTCTGGAATGCCTGCCCGCTGGACGAGTCCCTGCACTGGGTGGAGTACGAAGACATCGAGCATGCACTACGCGCGTCGCGGGCAGGTATTCCAAACCGTATCAACCCTTTCGGCATCACTCAGTCAGTGACCTCCCGGGCGCTGCTGGGTGGCAAGGGTTCAGTCGAATCGGCTAACGGGCGCCTTGAGGTATCCGGGCCTTGCTATGTGTCCCTGCTTCAAAAGAAACCTCTTTTCAATCTGTCTGCCGAGGCCGCATTGGCCAGACTGCAACAGTTCGGGGACAAATACCTGGCCAATCCATCGACAGTTGTCATTCCTACCGGTCTCGAGCGCATCTCTGTTCGAGCCTGGGTCGAACTGATTGATCGCGTGGCTCAGCAGTCCAGCTTCAGAAATGATATCGACGCAGTCAGAGAATTTCTCGCCGACTTCGAGAGGCTCATGCTGTTCGACCAATTGACAGAAACCCGTCAGGAATATCTGGTCAATCGCTTCCTCACAGACCCTGTGCTGGCCAAACAGACACTGATCACGCAAAGCTGTGAGGTACGCAATATGTTGCGTCAACGCAGCACGCAGACCTGGTTCGTCCGCCAGCAGGATGACTACTTTCACCACAATCTTCTTTCGCTCCCCGGCATTCTGATTTCTGCGATTCGTGTGTACAGAAATAACGGAAAAATCTTCTATTTCGAAAGCCTGTGGGCTGCCGTGAGGGCGGTCTACAACTCAACACCTTTCAAGTCCTACATCCAGGGGGCGAAGTGAAGGTATTCGTCGTTTCCCATCTGAGCCCCAGCCCCTCCAGTCATCAGTTGATCTGTCAGCTGGCGCACATTCAGCACGAGCACAGAAAGACCGTTCCCGTGCTTGTGATTGATGACCGCTACAACCTGACCGAACTACCCGTCAGCGATCTGCCGGCGGAACATGCCCAGTTCAGCCTGGAAGACTTTCTTCACGACAATGGTCTGAGCGGCATTGTGGCGAACAGAATTGCCCAGCACATGGATAAAGTCGAAAGCGACTGGGTGCTGATTGATTTTGGCCAGCATGACTCGGCTACCTGCATGGACTTCATCCAGAAAATTGCTCGTTACAACTATCTGAGCGCCAGGCTGCGAAAGCGAAACCTCGTGATCATGGTGCCCGCCATGCATCTGGGCATTTATTCGCGAACCCTCAATGCGTCGTTCAATAATTTACCGGCAAGCACAACCGCCTCAGCCCGTTCTGTTCAGATTAGAAGGCTATTCATGGTCACTCGCCTTGAGAGAGTACTGATAAGTCTTCCATTGCTGGCGGGCATCCTGCGTCGAATACGGCGTGTTGTTCTGCGCGTCTTTCGGCGTGTTGCAAGATCCCATTGACCGATCTGCCGCTAGCCGTTGGTAGCAGGCGCTTCTCATTACAAGGTTAAACACATGCCTCATCTTGTGGCCGTCGATTCCAGAAAAATCAGCGTGGTTATTCAGGGCCCCCTGTATCGCAACCTGAGTTCCAAACGAAACATCTTCGCCTGCATCGCGTCGATCCGGAGGCACCTGCCACAGGCCGAAATTATCGTTTCGACCTGGCGTCATGAAGATACCTCCGATGTGAAGGCGGACCAGATCGTCATGTCGGATGATCCGGGTGCCTTCGTCGATGATGCCGGTAATCAGATCAACATCAATCGCATGTTGCGATCGACGTTATGCGGTATTCAAAGCGCTTCAAGACCCTATGTCATGAAAATGCGCGCCGACCACAATCTGACCAGCGCGGCACTGGCTGTCATAGGCCAGTCTGATGATACCGAGCCGGGCGAGACACAACTGTTCGACACACCCATCACCACCACAACGCTTTATATTCGCGACCCTGAACGGTTGCCGATGTTGTTCCACATATCGGATCTCGTTCAATTCGGCACGCGCGATGCGATGCTCGCCATGTGGGAGCAACCCCTGTTCGAAAGGGAAGCGCTTTTCAACGACAGGCCGTCTCGCAACCCGTTTGGCAACTTCATTGGCTACACGTCCGCGCGCCTGGTCAGCGAACAGGCACTGATGCTGGGTGTCATGCACAGGAAGGGCATCGACGCCCGGCTTGCGCGACCCTGCGAGGTAGGGCTGAGCAACCTGAAATTATGGGACAACGTCTTGAGACGCAACTTCAGAGTCCTCAACCACTGCGAGGCTGGCGTCGACTTCCCGGAACGCTTTCTGACCAGCCGCCGCGTATTGACCACACTCTACAAGGCCTCTGCGATAGAGCAATTGCAAAGGCTCGACCCTAAGGGCTACAGGCTGAGGATCGCGCGCATCTGGCTCAATCAATACCTGCTGACCTGCCTGCGCCCCGGCTGGTGGGTGTCCTTTGCGACCATCGTACTGTTCAGCACCTCGCCGACCCTCGCCAAGCGCATCCGCTCGTACTGGCGCACGCTGAGGAAGGTCGCGCATGCGGAGTCTTATCGGGTTTGAGGGCTGGGCGTGTGTAGGTATCGAAATACGTCACGCGTTACGCAAGCGTTCATCCAGCATATCCAGCAAAGCTTGCTGACTCATCGACGCCTGCTTGGCATAGCACGAGACCAGCAGCTCAAGCGGATGAATTCCGATTCTGGTCGCGAGCTGGTCCAGCTTCTCAAGCGTCGGGCTCTTCAACCCGCGTTCGATCTCGGACAGATACGTCCTGCCGCTGACTCCGACAAAATCCTCCTGCGTGAGACCCTTCGCTTCGCGCGCTTCTTTCAGTGCCGCTCCGATTGCGTTGCTCAGATCCATTGCACTGCTGTCGCGATTGTCGATCATGGGCGAGCCATCGATTCCAGCTTACTGAGCAACGCATATGGATCAGCCCCGAGTCCCCGGCACACATCCATGAACTCGATGACATCGAGCCTGCGCTCGGCATTCTCTGTCTTCGAGACAAACGATTGCGGTCGCCCTAGCCTGACCGCTAATTCTTTTTGCGTCATACCGGCTGCGTTGCGCGCTTCCAGCAAAAGATCAAGCAACGCCTGGTAGCGAGCGTTATGGATGGTTTTCACTTGGGCACGCCGTCTGAATAGTCCGGCTACCTAAATAAACCTGATTTGGGATTATCCCAAAATAGGTTTTTCGATTAAGATATTTACCTCAAGGATGTACGCACACGTTCAAGGAGGTCTTATGAAAATCAGAAAAGCCCAGTTGCTGCGCCGTAGGCGTCTTTACCTTGGCTTGTCGCTTACGCGAAACCTATGTCCACAATGTCGTGCGCTAAAGCAACGCTCTAAGGCCATCTCATCCGCCCCGGTACCTGATGTCATGACCCAGCGCCAACAATGTACGCCTATCTCATGACCAGCTGGGAAGAACTGCCCGAACAGAACAAGCGTGCGCTTGGCTTCGATTCAATCGTGGGCGGTGAAGAGGAAGAGGCAGCGCTGAATCGATTGGCAACCCTGTTTATGGAGTATGCGGATGTTTCCCTGCGCAGGGCGCTGGTGGCGCGGCGGAGGCGTTTGGGGGAGGGCGGTGGGTAGTTTCTGCTAGCCATCGGACAACCAGCAAAATGATGCCAGCGGCTGATTTGGCGGGAAGCTTCTTAAGCAGATGATATCCACTGCCCGGCCGCAGGAAGAAAGCAGCAGGCATTAAAAAGCCGGCTTGTGGCCGGCTTCTCGTAGGCGGTTCTGATCTATTTTTGATAGACCGCAATCGCCTTCAACAGATGCGCCTCTTGAAGAAGCGCGAATAGGCAACAGGGCAAACGGATCACATGCCCCGTTCAAACACCGCATCGCATGACTGCGTCAGGTGTTCTGGATGGCGAACAGGATACTGAACTTCACCTTCCATGCCCAGCCCGAATGCCTTTCAGCCGTACACGCCTCATAACAGCAGCATGGCATTGCGTCGGCTGTTCAGTGTCGACCACCAGAATATCCAGCCCAGAATCCGTATTTTCTCCCGGTCGATGTCTTCGGCGCTGAACAGTTCGTCCGGGTATTCGGCGTCGTTGTGGCTGCGCAGGCGCAGGCCGCCGTTGGGCAGGCGGTAGAGGTAGCGGACGCGCAGGATGCCGCCGTGTTCCAGGGCGTAGATTTCGCCGTCGATGACCTGGGTCAGCTCGCGGTCGACGCCGAGGATCGAGCCGTCCTGGATCTTGTCGGCCATGCTGTTGCCGACCATGGCGACGCACATGCAGTTTTTCGGGTCGATGCCCATGTTCTGCAGGACTTGCAGGGGCAGGCGGATTTTTTGTCCGGGGGCTTCGGCGAGGACGGTCTTGCCGACGCCGTGGGTGGATTCCGCTTCCATGAATATCTGGATTTCCACGTCGCCGCGCGACACGTTTCTGGCCTGATGAATGATGACGCGGGTATCGCCGCCAGTGTTTTCATTGGCGCATTCGTTAGGGTGTTTGGGGCCTTCGCCGGTGCGCAGCCAGCGGGCGTTGACGGTCAACAGTTCAGCCACCTCGTCAATCCGCGCCATGGGCACGCCGCGCTTGAACCAGTTATTGACGTGTTGCGGCGTGATTTTGCGGTTGGCGGCAAAATCAGTCGCTGTGAGATGGCACTCCCGAAGGAGGATGCGGAGTCGATCACCTGATGTATTCATAGTGGCGAAGTCTACGGGCGTCGCCAGGGCGTTTAAATGAACGAGGTGTTGACGTCGACGTTATCCCAGGGTGGGCGTGGCTATCCGGACTACGGATGGAATGAATGTCGTGTAGGTGGATTCCGTAATAGCGCTTTTGGCGCTAAACGAGGTATTGCGCGTTTACCCCCGCTATACGGGCATTAACGAACTGTTCATTGAATGTCTAAAAGCCGGGCGCATTTTTAAACGTGCGTGCTGCAAAAAAGATGGATCGGGTTTCAGCGAGCGAGGTGTGCGGGGAGGTGCAGCGAGGAGGGGGGACGCGTGTTTCAGGGCACGGGTGTAGCGTGCCCTGAAACGCCAATCGATGATCAGCCTTTGAACGCTGCAACCGATTTGGTGATCTCGGCACGGGCAGCGTCAGCGTTGCCCCAACCTTCGATCTTCACCCATTTGCCTTTTTCGAGATCCTTGTAGTTCTCGAAGAAGTGCTTGATCTGCTCGAGCAGCAGTGGCGGCAGGTCGGTGTACTCTTTCACGTCGACGTACAGCTGGGACAGCTTGTCGTGTGGCACTGCGATAACTTTGGCATCGCCGCCGCCGTCGTCAGTCATGTGCAGGATGCCGACCGGGCGTGCGCGGATAACCGAACCTGGGGTAACCGGGTATGGGGTTACCACCAGCACGTCCAGCGGGTCGCCGTCGTCAGCCAGGGTGTTGGGGATGAAACCGTAGTTGGCCGGGTAGAACATTGGGGTGGCCATGAAACGGTCAACGAACAGGCAATCGGAATCTTTGTCGATTTCGTATTTGATCGGCGCGTGGTTGGCCGGGATTTCGATGGCGACGTAGATGTCGTTCGGCAGGTCTTTACCAGCCGGAATCTTGCTGTAGCTCATTGGGCATTGCCCCCCTGGTTGAACAGACAGATTGTGGCGCGAACCGCCATAAAGTGGTCCGGATTATAGGCATATTCTGTTTTGGTTGCCACGCATGGCCTTGGCGGCCGTCAGCTGTCCCGGTAAGCCGGGTCCTGTTGACGCAGCAGGTCGAGCCGCGCCAGGGTGTCCTGACGGTAGAACGCTTTCAGTTGTTCGTAGACGGCCGGGTAACTGACGTGCAGCAGGTCGGGCGCGCTGAAGAAGTATTCGCTGGTCACGGCGAAGAACTCGGCGGGGTCTTCGGCGGCATAAGGGTCGATTGCGGGTTCGGCGTCGGGGTTATGGTCCAGTTGCCGGTTGAGATCATCGAACGCGCTTTGCATGACGCGAGCCCATTCGGTCACCTGCATGTCGCTGTGCAGCGGCGGCAGGCTATTGGCGTCGCCGTTGAGCATATCGAGCTTGTGCGCCAGTTCATGGATCACCAGGTTGTAGCCATCCCAGCCGCCGCTGCTCAATACGCCGGGCCAGGCCAGAATCACCGGGCCCTGCAGCCAGGCTTCGCCGCTGTGCTCGCCATCCCACTCGTGTTCGACGCCGCTGGCATCGCGATGGCGCTGCGGGCTGACGAAGTCGTCGGGGTACAACACGATTTCATGAAAACCCTGATACCAGTTCAGTTCGCCGAGGTTCAGCAGCGGCAGCTGCGCCTGGGCGGCGAGAAACAGCCGCTGCTCGTCATCCAGATCAACGCCCGGCAGCGCGCTGAGGTGTTTGTCATGCAGAAACAGCACGCAGGCGTCACGCAGTTGCGCATGTTGCCCACTGCTCAGGCCATCGAGGATCGGCAGACGTGCGCAGACGTTCTGCCATAGCTCTTCAGCAACCGGGTGTCGGGCCAGCGTGCGCTGCCTGCGCCAGTGGCTGAATGACCACATGATTCAGCGCGCGTCGACCGGACGCGCGGTGCGGCTGCGAACCACGCCAATGACCATCGGCACCAGCGAAAGCAGGATGATTGCCAGCACCAGAAAGGTCAGGTTGTGCTTGATGAATGGCACGTTGCCGAAGAAGAAGCCCAGTGTCACCAGGCTGCCGACCCACAGCACCGAGCCCAGCACGCTGAAGCCCACGAAGCGCGGATATGACATCCTGCCGACACCCGCGACGAAGGGCGCAAAGGTGCGGATGATCGGCAGGAAGCGCGCCAGTGTGACGGTCTTGCCGCCGTGGCGTGCGTAGAAATCCTGAGTGCGCAGCAGGTAGTCGCGGCGAAAGATTCGCGATGACGATTTGCTGAACAGTTTTTCGCCAACCGTGCGGCCAATCACGTAGTTGGTGCTGTCGCCCAAGATCGCTGCGAGCATCAACAAACCGGCCAGCAGGACCGGGTCCATGCCGCCACCGGCAGCCACGGCGCCGGCGATGAACAGCAGCGAGTCACCCGGCAGGAAGGGCATGATCACCAGTCCGGTCTCGCAGAAAATCACCAGAAACAGGATCGCGTAGACCCATGTGCCGTAGTTGGTCACCAACAGGTCAAGGTAAACGTCGAGATGCAGAATAAGGTCGAGCGGGTTGAATTCCATTAAGGCACCTGAGGCGAGAACCCTGTCCGGGGTCGCATGCGGAAGAAACGACTGCGCGGCATTATAGAAGCAGAATGCGCAGAAGGGGCTTTGGAATAGGCTGCGGGGTTGAATGGGGTGTGAGCGGTACAGCCTTGAGGAGGGAAGAGCAGGCCGCAATGTTCATCCGGGCTTATGCCATACGCCGGGATGATTACGCGAATATGCCCGGCGGCTGTGAACGGCATAAGCCAGTGTGGTGCCTAGGCTGTGTACGAAAAGTGGCTGCGCTCGGTGATGCTTCGTTAAAAACAGGCTCGGATGCGAGTCCAGTCGGAATGCTCATTTACAACACGTAGAGTCGAACGCGACCCCGGCCGTTCCTCGCCTGTTTTTGCCTTGCCTGACCTTCGCTCGCCGACTTTTCGTACAGAGCCTAGTGTGGCGCGGCAGGGCCGTCGAGCAGGAAGTTGCCGATGGGTTTGTCTGAATGATCGTCAGTGCCGTCTGATTCCAGAGTCTGCAGTTCCGCCTCGTCTTTCAGGTTGACCCCGGAAATCTGCCGCCTGCAGGCCTCGCGCATCAGGTACAGCAGCCGATGAGCGGCCATGCCGTAGCTCAAGCCTTCCAAGCGAACATTGGAAATACAGTTGCGGTGCGCATCGTTCAGCCCGACCTTCGGCGCGTAGGTGAAGTACAGGCCCAGACTGTCCGGGGAGCTGAGACCGGGGCGCTCGCCGATCAGAATGACCACCATCTTCGCACCGAGCAGTTCGCCGACCTCATCGGCCACGGCCACGCGGCCCTGTTCGACCATGAGCACTGGCGAAAGCGACCAGCCCTCGGCGCTGGCCTGTTCTTCCAGGCGAATGAGGAAAGGCACCGCATGCCGATGCACCGCCAGGGCGGACAGACCGTCGGCGACCACTACCGCCAGATCGAGGCCGCCCGGATGAGCCGCAGCGTAGTCGCGCAACGTCTGCGCTGATTCATCATTCAGGCGACGGCCCAGGTCCGGGCGCTGCAGGTAACTGTCCCGGTCGGCCGCGGCGCTGTGCAGCAACAGGGTTTCACGGCCTTTTTCCGTCAGTTGCGCGCTGATCGTGGCATGGTCGAAGGCCAGATGCACTGCGTCGCGTGCCTGCGCATGGGCGGCTTGAAAGTCCAGCTGCGCAGAGGTCGGCAGGCTGGTACCGGTACGCCCCAGCGCAATGCGCGCAGGGGTCAGGCGGCGCAGTTCCAGCCAGGGATTGGCGGGGGCAGCGCTGTCTTGTAGTTCGTTCATCGGCTCGTCACTCATGCTAGATGCGCCAGCGCCTGACGGAAGGCTGGCGGCAGGCTGTCGCCGAAGCGCACACGGCCGTCGGCCTGGGTGAAGATGCCCATTTTCTCCAGCCAGGCTTCGTATTCCGGCGCAGGACGCAGGCCTAGGCTTTGCCTGGCGTACAGCGCGTCGTGGAACGAGGTGGTCTGGTAGTTGAGCATGATGTCGTCGGAGCCGGGGATGCCCATGATGAAGTTGATCCCCGCGACGCCCAGCAGGGTCAGCAGGGTGTCCATGTCGTCCTGATCGGCCTCTGCGTGGTTGGTGTAGCAGATGTCACAGCCCATCGGCACGCCCAGCAGCTTGCCGCAGAAGTGATCCTCCAGACCGGCACGGATGATCTGTTTGCCGTTGTACAGATACTCGGGGCCGATGAAGCCGACCACGGTGTTGACCAGAAACGGATTGAAATGCCGGGCGACGGCGTAGGCGCGGGTCTCGCAGGTCTGCTGGTCGACGCCATGATGCGCGTTGGCCGACAGCGCGCTGCCTTGCCCGGTCTCGAAATACATCAGGTTTTGCCCGAGGGTGCCGCGGTTCAGGCTCAGACCCGCCTCATAGCCTTCCTGCAACAGCTTGAGGCTGATGCCGAAGCTGGCGTTGGCGGCCTCAGTGCCGGTGATTGACTGAAACACCAGATCGACCGGCACGCCACGGTTGATCACCTCAATGGAGGTGGTGACGTGGGTCAGCACGCAGGACTGGGTCGGGATTTCATAGCGCTGGACAATGGCGTCGAGCATTTCCAGCAGGGCAACGATGGACGAAGTGCTGTCGGTGGCCGGGTTGATGCCGATCATGGCATCGCCATTGCCATACAGCAGACCGTCGAGCACGCTGGCGGCAATGCCGGACGGGTCGTCTGTGGGGTGATTGGGTTGCAGGCGTGTCGACAGCCGGCCGCGCAGGCCCATGGTGTTACGGAAGCGCGTCACTACACGGATTTTCTGCGCCACCAGCACCAGATCCTGCACGCGCATGATCTTTGAAACGGCAGCGGCCATTTCCGGGGTCAGGCCGGGTGCCAGCACGCGCAGACTGGTTTCGTCGGCCTTGTCGCTGAGCAGCCAGTCGCGAAAGCCGCCGACTGTCAGATGACTGACCGGGGCAAACGCCAGTTTGTCGTGGGTGTCGATGATCAGCCGGGTGACTTCGTCCTGTTCGTAAGGGATCAGGGCCTCTTCAAGAAAGTGCTTGAGCGGAATGTCCGCCAGCGCCATCTGCGCAGCGACTCGCTCGCCGTCATTCTGCGCCGCGACTTCGGCCAGATAATCACCGGAGCGCGCAGGACTGGCCTTGGCCATGACTTCTTTGAGGCTGTCGAAGCGGTACGTCTGCGCACCGACAGAATGGGAAAAGCTCGCCATACAGATTCTCCATGACGTCGCGCTGCTTGCGTCGGACGTAGTCTTTCGCTGAACCGGGTACGTCCCGGTTCAAACGACTGTGGGACGCGATGCAAGCAATTAATACTCCATCCTGACCGGGAGTGCGAGTTTGCAACTATGAGCGGAGGATTCAGAGCAAAGATGCATCACGCCAGGGCGGTGGGCCAGGGCGCGATGCACAGGGTTGGTGCGCGATGTTTTTGAGATGACTATCGCGCTGACACCGCGCCCTCAGGATCGGACGCAGAGCGTCCAGAAAGGCATTCCCACGCGGAGCATGGGAACGATGAACATCTTGAGACGACTATCGTGCCAATGCTCCGCGTTGGCATGCAGTTCGTGACGCTCTGCGTCACAAGCTCGCGCTGACACCGCGCCTTCAGGATCGGACGCAGAGCGTCCAGAAAGGCATTCCCACGCGGTGGATGGGAACGATGAACATCTTGAGACGACTATCGTGCCAATGCTCCGCGTTGGCATGCAGTTCGTGACGCTCTGCGTCACAAGCTCACGCTGACACCGCGCCTTCAGGATCGGACGCAGAGCGTCCAGAAAGGCATCCCCACGCAGTGCGCGGGGACGATCGTTGCGGTGCGGGTGCTAGAAGAAACCCAGCGGGTTGGTGTCGTAGCTCACCAGCAGGTTTTTGGTCTGCTGATAATGCTCAAGCGCGATTTTGTGGGTTTCGCGGCCGACGCCGGATTTCTTGTAGCCACCGAACGCGGCGTGTGCCGGGTACAGGTGGTAGCAGTTGGTCCACACGCGTCCGGCCTTGATCGCCCGGCCCACGCGGTAGGCGCGGTTGATGTCGCGGGTCCACAGACCTGCGCCCAGACCAAACTCGGTATCGTTGGCGATGGCCACGGCTTCGGCTTCGTCCTTGAAGGTCGTGACGCTGACCACAGGGCCGAAGATCTCTTCCTGGAACACGCGCATTTTGTTGTTGCCTTTGAGCAGCGTCGGCTGGATGTAGTAGCCGGTGGACAGGTTGCCCTCCAGCTTTTCCACTTTGCCGCCGGTCAACAGTTCGGCGCCTTCGCCCTTGGCGATGTCCAGGTACGAAAGAATCTTGTCGAATTGTTGCTCGGATGCCTGGGCGCCGACCATGGTGTCGGTGTCCAGCGGGTCGCCGCGCTTGATCTTCTCGACCTTGCGCAGCACCGCTTCCATGAACTGCGGATAGATCGACTCCTGCACCAGCGCGCGGGACGGGCAGGTGCAGACTTCCCCCTGATTGAAGAACGCCAGCACCAGGCCTTCAGCGGCCTTGTCGATGAACTCCGGCTCGGCGCTCATGATGTCTTCGAAGAAGATGTTCGGCGACTTGCCGCCCAGTTCCACGGTGGACGGGATGATGTTGTCCGCCGCCAGTTTCATGATGTGCGAGCCGACCGGTGTCGAGCCGGTGAAGGCAATCTTGGCGATGCGTTTGCTGCTGGCCAGCGCTTCACCCGCTTCGCGGCCATAACCCTGCACGATGTTCAGAACGCCGGGAGGCAGCAGGTCGCCGATCAGTTCGATCAGCACGCTGATGCCCAGCGGCGTCTGCTCGGCAGGTTTGAGCACGATGCAATTACCAGCAGCCAGCGCAGGGGCGAGTTTCCAGGCCGCCATCAGGATCGGGAAGTTCCACGGGATGATCTGCCCGACCACGCCCAGCGGCTCATGAATGTGATAGGCCACGGTATTGCCGTCGATTTCGGCGGCGCTGCCTTCCTGCGCACGCAGCACGCCAGCGAAGTAGCGGAAATGGTCGGCGGCCAGAGGGATATCGGCGTTGAGGGTTTCGCGGATTGCCTTGCCGTTGTCCCAGGTTTCGGTGATGGCCAGGACTTCCAGATTGGCTTCGATGCGATCGGCAATCTTCAGCAGGGCCAGCGAGCGGGCCTGCACCGAGGTCGAGCCCCAGGCTGCAGCGGCGGCGTGCGCAGCGTCGAGTGCCTTGTCGATGTCTTCGGCGGTGGAGCGCGGAAATTCTGCGATGGCCTTGCCAGTGACCGGCGAGGTGTTGGTGAAATACTGACCTTTGACCGGCGCGACGAACTCGCCGCCGATGTAGTTACCGTAGCGTTCCTTGAAGTTGACGATGGCGCCTTCGGTACCGGGATGAGCGTAACGCATGGTATGTCTCCTGGTTCTTGTTGTGAGGGAGTCTGAGTCGATTCTGCTTTCGGGTATCTGGCAATGAGCGTTCAAGAATAGGCCATTTGCATTCGGCCGTGGCTAGGACTTTAGGCTTATCTGCCGGGCATTGAAATGGCTTGCGCACGCAAGACGACGGACAAACTCAGGGTGCCATTTCACCGCCCCTACGTTAACCTGCGCAGATGTTCTGAGAGGTTGGTCATGCATATTCATATCCTTGGTATCTGCGGCACGTTCATGGGGTCTCTGGCGGTGCTCGCCAAAGAGTTGGGGCACCGGGTCACTGGCTCCGACGCCAATGTCTATCCACCGATGAGCACCCAGCTCCAGGCGCAGGGCATCGAGCTGACCCAAGGCTATGATCCCGTGCAACTGATCCCCGCGCCGGACCTGGTGGTAGTCGGCAACGCGCTGTCGCGTGGCAACCCGGCGGTTGAATATGTGCTCAACACAGGTTTGCCGTATGTGTCTGGCCCGCAGTGGCTGGCGGACCATGTGCTGCAAGGCCGCTGGGTACTGGCCGTGGCCGGCACACACGGCAAGACCACCACCAGCAGCATGCTGGCCTGGGTGCTGGAACACGCGGGCATGAGCCCCGGCTTCCTGATCGGAGGCATCCCGCAGAACTTCGCCGTGTCGGCGCGTCTGGGCGAGACCCCGTTCTTTGTGGTCGAGGCCGATGAGTACGACAGCGCGTTCTTCGACAAACGCTCCAAGTTCGTCCACTACCGTCCGCGGACAGCGATCCTCAACAATCTTGAGTTCGATCATGCCGACATCTTCCCCGACCTGCCGGCCATCGAACGTCAGTTTCACCATCTGGTGCGTACCATCCCCAGCGAAGGCCTGGTGATCCATCCGACTACCGAGCCGGCGCTGTCGCGGGTCATCGAGATGGGCTGCTGGACGCCGGTACAGACCACGGGCCAGAACGGTCAGTGGCAGGCACGACTGTTGAGCGAAGACGGCTCGCGCTTTGAAGTGCTGTTCGAAGGCGAGCTTCAAGGCTCCGTTGACTGGGACATGACCGGTCAGCACAACGTGGCCAACGCCTTGGCAACGCTGGCGGCCGCTCGCCATGTGGGCGTCGTGCCGTTGCTGGGCGTGCAGGCGCTCAGCGCGTTCAAGAGCGTCAAGCGGCGTATGGAAAAGGTCGCCGACGTGCGCGGTATCACTATTTATGATGACTTCGCTCACCACCCTACGGCCATCGCCACCACGCTGGACGGCCTGCGCAAAAAGGTCGGTGATGCATCGATCATTGCAGTCATCGAGCCGCGCTCCAACTCGATGAAGCTTGGCGCGCATCGCGACGGTCTGCGGGAAAGCGTGATTCAGGCGGATCAGGTGGTCTGGTATGCCCCGCCCAATCTGGGCTGGGACCTGGCGGCAACAGTCGCGGGAGGCACTGTGCCTGCATTGGTCTGTGATTCCCTTGAGGCAATCATCGCCCAGGTCAAAAGCCAGGCGCAGCCCGGTACGCACATCGTGATCATGAGCAACGGCGGCTTCGGCGGCCTGCATGGCAAGCTGGCGGAGGCGTTGCAATGAACGGCCCGGAGCGCGTCACCGTCGCGATGACTGGCGCTTCTGGCGCGCAATATGGCCTGCGCCTACTGGATTGTCTGGTGCGTGAGGACCGGGAAGTACATTTCCTGATCTCCAAGGCCGCGCAATTGGTGATGGCCACCGAGACCGACGTGCGCCTGCCGCCCAAGGCGATGATGATGCAGGCGTTTCTGACGGAGTACACCGGTGCGTCTGCCGGTCAGATTCGCGTCTATGGTCGCGATGACTGGATGTCGCCAGTGGCCTCCGGCTCCGGTGCGCCCAGCGCGATGGTGGTGGTGCCGTGTTCCACCGGTTCGCTGTCGGCGATCGCCACCGGGGCCTGCAACAATTTGATCGAGCGCGCCGCTGACGTGACGCTGAAGGAGCGCCGCCAATTGATTCTGGTGCCGCGCGAGGCGCCGTACTCCAGCATTCATCTGGAACACATGCTCAAGCTGTCGAACATGGGCGCAGTGATTTTGCCGGCGTCTCCCGGCTTTTATCACCAGCCGCAGACCATCGACGACCTGGTGGACTTTATCGTCGCGCGGATCCTCAACCTGCTGAATATTCCTCAGGACATGTTGCCGCGCTGGGGCGAGCACCATATTGGCGGCGATGAATAAGCTGCTGATGGTAGCGCTTGCGCTGGCGCTGACCGGCTGCGCGACGGCACGCACGCTCAATGCGGCCAAACCGGGCGCGCCGGTGGTGTATGCCGGTACGCGCTTGAATATGTACGCGCTGCAAGGTGGTTGCTGTGCCGCCGACCGATTCGGCGCAGAAGCTCCCAGCTACCCGGGCCTGGACCTGCCGGGCAGTGCGCTGCTCGACACCCTGCTGCTGCCACTGTCATTGCTGACGGCAGCGGGGCTAGGGGTTCAGGCTACGGGCGGGCTTTAGTGTGACGCAGATCATTCCCACCGCGTGGGAATGCATTTCGTGACGCTCCGCGTCACAGCTACATGCTGTATCGGGCTGGACAGAAATCTTGGTGGGAGTGAGCTTGCTCACGAAGACTTTGGTCCAAACGCTATATTTCCGGGGGCTGCACCGGCCTCTTCGCGAGCAAGCTCGCTCCCACGAAGACTGTGTATTACGCTGAGCGCGGAGCATGGCGGCGATGATCTTGGCTGTGCTCCGGCGATCATCACCTACTTGCCCAGCTTGCGCAGCTCATCCGATTCGACGATTCGTTCGCCGTTCTGCTCTTCCAGCGCCAGTCGCCACAGGGCGCGGGCCAGGTGGCAGGCTTCGATGGCGCCGTATTTGCCGGGGATCAGTTTGGCGATGGGCGCCGCCAGTTGCTCGACCCAGCGGGTTTCAGGACGGCTGCCCACCAGCAGGGAAGGGCGGGCGATGGTCAGTTGCGGCCAGCCTTGCGCACGAAGCGCCAGTTCCATTTCGCCTTTGACACGGTTGTAGAAGGTGCTGGACGCCGGGTCTGCGCCGACTGCGCTGATCACCAGCAAGTGGCGAGCACCGAGTTCGCGGGCCCGGCTGGCGAACGCTGTGACCATGTCCAGATCAACCGCCTTGAAGGCGTCCTGCGAGCCCGCTTGTTTGATCGTGGTACCCAGGCAGCAGAATGCGATGTCCACCCGGCCAGACAGCGTTGGCAGCAGCGTCGCCAGTTCGCCGACCGGGTTCTCCAGATGCGAGTGCTCGGCCAGCGGCTTGCGGGTCGGCGCCAATACGCGGCTGACGGTCGGCTCGCTGAGCAGCCTGTCCAGCAAATGCTCGCCTGTAAGGCCCGTGGCTCCTGCGAGCAGGATGTGTTGCGGCGTCAGGTACATATCGTTCTCCTTGATACGGCTAAGCCTAGCGGCTACTCGAAGTCTTCGCTTCCGTGCGGTTCAACGCCGTGCTCAACGCGCGTTCGGCCTGGCTCTTGCGCAACTGCTGCCAGCGCGCCAGGACTCCTTTGGGTGCCCATATCTGCGGTTCGGAGGCTTCGAAGTTGTCTTCGGTCTCACGTTGCGCAACATAGGCCTTCGCTTCGTTGAAAGCGTGTTGCAGGTCATCGGTTTCGACCAATGCCCTGGCAAATAGTGCATCGCCAAAATAAGTGAAGTCCGCTTCTTCCGAGCAGCCGAACGAGACGCGGTCGGCGCGCGAGGCGGTCATGATCAGCGTGCGTTCATCTTTCAGGTCGGGAATGAACCCGCCGGAATAACAGGCTGAAATCACCACGACCTTGTCACGGTTCTTCAGTGGCGCGAGGGCTGCGGCCAGGGCGTCGGCGGGCAGGTCTGCCAGCGACAGGCGCGGCTGGTCGAGCACCAGTTCATGATCCTGAGTGCCGTGGCTGGTCAGGTAAATGAACACCAGGTCTTCCGGGCCGGTGCGCTGGGCGAGTGTCTGCACCGCGCGGGTGATGGTCTCACGCGTCGCCATCGGCCGGTCATCCATGTGATCGCGATGATTGACCAGGCTGACTTGTCCGACGGCACCAAAACGCGACTTGAGCAGATTGCTCACGTAGTCCGCCTCGCGCATGAACACGCTCTGCTTGCCGTCGCCACCCACGACCAGCGTGTACAGCTCGGTGGCCGGTGTCGACGCGGGCACTGCCGCCAGTGCCTTGTCCAGCAGCGAACCCTGGACCAGCAGCCCGGCTTCAAGTGGGTCCGGCAGCAATTTGCCTTTGGCATCACGGATTCGCTCGCCGTTGGCCCAGATGCCGCGCTGCTCTTTGCCGTCGGCGGAAATCAGCACGCCGTCGCCGTGGTAGGTGTCATCGGCGAACTGGCCGATGTAGCGGCTGCCATCGGCCAGGAGCAACTGGCCTTGACCCATGAAGCGCCAGTTGTCGAAATCACCCTGATAGCGGCTGCCGTCAGAGCCGATCAACTCGCCTTTGCCTGTCAGCGCGCCTTCTTTGAACTCGCCGCTCCAGACGTCGCCGTCGCTGTTTTCGTAGCGACCCTTGCCGTCCAGCTGGCTGTTGCGGAAATTGCCGACGTACTGATCGCCGTCGGTGCTGGTAAAGCTGCCGGTGCCCTGCAACTGACCGTCGATGAAGTTGCCGCTGTATTGGTTGCCACTGGCGTCACTGCGCGAACCCTCACCATTGGCCTTGCCATTGGCGAACATGCCCTGATGCTGGCTGCCGTCTTCCAGTTCCAGGCGACCGGGGCCGTCGTACACGCCGGCCTTGAACTGGCCACGGTAAAGCACACCCTTATCTTTCTGGGTGCCTTCGCCGTCACGCATGCCAAGTTTGAAGCTGCCGACATAGCTCGCGCCAGCGCGGGTGGTCAGTCGGCCCTGGCCATTGAACAGACCTTGCTCGAAGCCGCCCTTGTAGACGTCGCCGGTACTGGAGTGCCATTCGCCCTGGCCTTGCCGCAGGCCGTTTTCGAACTGACCTGCGTACCAACTGCCGTTGGGGTAATCGATGCGCCCCTGGCCCTGCAGGACGCCGTTGACCAGATCGCCCCGGTAGCGTCCGCCGTCGGGCAGGCGACCGTCGGGTGGCAAAATTGATTCGCCATCACCGCAGCCTGCGATCAAGAGTGTCAAAGCCAATGGAGCGAGCGCGCGCATGTGAGATCCCGGAAGAATGATTCAGGGGCGAGCCCGGCTCCGCTTGAGCAGATGTTATGGGTCACGACCGCAGGGGAGTATGCCGCAGCGAGTCAACGGGATGAAACAGTCTGTTACGACTGTTTCATGTTTTAAACGCTTTACACGAAACACAACGTTAAAGGTTCGGCCACAAAAGCGGGTTTTTCCTGACCTTCTATCTCCAGCGTGGCCGTTGCCTTGAGCAACCACTGGCCGGGTTTCTTCTCGCTCACGTCGGTCAATTGGACCTTGAGACGTACTCGCGAGTTGACCGTCACCGGTTGAACGAAGCGCACACTGTCCATCCCGTAATTGACCGCCATCTTCAAGCCTTCGGGCAGTACCATGATGCCTTCCATGAGCTGGGGGATCAGCGACAACGACAGAAAGCCGTGTGCGATGGTCGCGCCGAACGGCGTCTGCGCCGCCTTGACCGGGTCGACATGGATGAACTGGAAATCCCCTGTGGCGTCGGCGAACAGATTGATACGCTGCTGGTCGATGGTCAGCCAGTCTGAATAGCCTGCGTCCTTGCCGATGTACTGCTTGAGTTCTGTGACGGGTACAGAAGGCATGCTGCTCTCCTTGTCTGATGAGGCGGTATCGCCCGCATAGCTCATGCCTGCGGGCGAATATCAGATCAGCAGAGGCTGGCTGGCCGGTCAAGCAACTGCGCCGGTGCGAATACCCACTCATGACCTCTGGCGCAGCGTGTTTATAATGACGCCGATCGTTCGCCGGGTTCGTTTATCTGCTGGAGTCCTCATGCTGTTAAGGGGTTTGACATGGCTGGTGCTGTTCCAATTGCTGGGGACCGCGCTCAACCATCTGTTTCTGTCGATTTTGCCGGGGCCGATCATCGGCCTTGTGCTGCTTATGGCGTATTTGATGTGGCGCGGTGAAGTCAGCGAGCCGATCAGCATGGCGGCCAGCAGTCTGCTGCGCTATCTGCCGTTGCTGCTGGTGCCGCCTGCGGTCGGGGTGATGGTGTACGCGTCGGCCATCGCCGAGGACTTCTGGGCGATCTTCGGCACGCTGACCCTGTCGCTGATGATTTCCATGGTCTTTGTCGGCTGGCTGATGCAGACACTGATCAGGCGTCAAGCTCAGCGCCGGGAGTTGCCATGAATCTTGACTGGCACGGTGCATGGTTGTCGGTGATTCACCACCCGCTTTTCGGCATCGCGATAACCCTGGGCGCCTATCAACTGGCGATGGCGGCCTACGAAAGAACCCGCTGGCTGTTCCTGCAGCCCGTGCTGGTCTCGATGGTGGTGGTGATCGGGATTGTGCTGTTCTGCGACCTTGAATACACCGAGTACCGCAAAAGCACCGAGATTCTGGGCACGCTGCTGGGGCCTGCAACCGTCGCGCTGGCGGTCCCGCTCTACTTGAATATGCGGCGCATTCGTCAGTTGTTCTGGCCGGTCTTGACTACGCTGGTAGTCGGCGGGGTGTTTGCCACCGGCTTGTGCGTGGGGTTCGGGGTGCTGTTCGGTGCCGACCACATGATTCTGATGACCATGGCACCCAAATCAGTGACATCGCCCATCGCCATGCTGGTCGCCGAGCAGATCGGCGGGGTTGCCGCACTGGCGGCAGTTTTTGTGTTGATTACTGGTGTATTCGGTGCAATTTTCGGCCCCGGTCTGTTGTCACTGATCGGGGTGGATAATCCTGCTGCCCGAGGCATGGCGCTGGGGCTTACCGCGCATGCGGTAGGCACATCCGTGGCATTGCAGGAGGGGGAAGAATCGGGGGCTTTTGCTGCGTTGGCAATGAGTCTGATGGGCGTTGCAACGGCATTGTTCCTGCCGCTGGCAATGTCGCTGGCCATTTAAAAGGAGGCTTTTCTATGACGCTGCCATTGTTTCCGCTGAACGCTGTGCTGTTTCCGGGGTGCGTGCTTGATCTGCAGCTGTTTGAAGCCCGTTACCTGGACATGATCGGCCGCTGCATGAAGCAGGGGGAAGGGTTCGGTGTGGTGTGTATCACCGAGGGAAGTGAAATCGGCTCAGTGCCGGGCGGCTACTCGATGATCGGCTGCGAAGCGCTGGTTACCGATTTTCAGCAGCAGGAGAACGGCTTGCTGGGCATTCGTGTCGTCGGCGGGCGTCGCTTCCGGGTTGTCGCCGCTGAGGTTCAGCGCGATCAACTGCTGGTGGCTGACGTCGAGTGGCTGGATGAGCCCGTGGAGCGCCCGCTGCAGGAGGAAGACGCCGATCTCGTGGCCCTGCTCGAAGCGCTGGCCGAGCACCCGATGGTGGCTTCCCTGAACATGGGCGTGTCAGCCGGTGGGCAATACGCGTTGTCCAACCAGCTTGCCTATCTGCTGCCGTTCACCGAAAAAGACAAAGTGGAGCTGCTGGAAATCGACGATCCCGAAGAGCGCCTCGACGCGATTCAGGAATTGCTCGATGAAATGCAGGGCGATCTGCAGGCCTGAACCTCGCTCGAGCTGTCCATTGCGCAACACTTCAGGCGGGCTTAGCGTGGTGGATACTGCTCCAGAATTTTCGCCACGGTGGTGCGCATGGCCTGATCGCGTTCGGACGGGCTGCCGGCGTTGTCGTTGAGGATGCGCTCGGTGCTGCCACGCCAGACCAGTTTGCCGTCCTTGCCGTCGAACATATCGATCTGCACGGTGCCGACCTTGTAGTCGACGCTGCGGGTTTCGGTGTTCATCGGCCCGTTCCAGTAGCCATAACCACCCCAGGGGCTCCAGCCGCCGCCGTAGTTGGTGCTGACCGTCTGCTGACGGTTTTCGACAATCAGCCAGGCCTGCACTTTCAAATCCGGCCGGGCGCCAGTTGCGGCCATGCGCAATCCACGCTGATCCAGCTGCTCGCCGATCGACTGGCGAAGGCGTTGCTCGGTCAGGTCGCTCTTGAGCCGTGGATCATTGTCGGGCTGATACTGAACGGCGGGCTCTTTCCAGCTCCAGCTGCGATAGCCGCCGAAATCCCGCTGGGCATCGAAGTCGCGATTGATCGAGTTGCTCTGACAGGCCGTCAGCAGCACGGCACAGGTCAGCAGAACGATACGGCGAAACATGGCAGTTCTCCGAAAGGGTTACGAAGGCGGGTAGGCCGCCAGAGCCTGTTGCACGGCCTGACGCAACGCACTGCTGCGGTCAGCCAGATTATTGCTGGCGCGCGCATCGGCGCTGGCGCTCCATACTGGCTGGCCGCTGCGCGCGTCGATCAGGTTGATCTGCACCACCATGACCTTTTCCTGATAGGTGCGCACCACCGGCACACTGGCGTAGCCGCCATAACCGGGCCCGTAGCCATCGTAGCGGCCATAGCCCATGCCGCCCCCATAGTAGGGATCGTAATCTTCACGCACCTGACGCAGTCGGGTTTCCTGCCGGGTCGTGGTCGTGACGTACAGGTCTGCCGGCTGATTGCCGCGAGCCGGTCGCAAGCCACGCTGGTCCAGGCCGTTGCTCACGGCTTCGACCACCTGCGCCGAATCCACCCACGCCGTTCCGGGCGGCAGCTGGCCGTTGAGCCAGCCCCAGGATCGATAACGCCCATAGTCACGCGGCGGCGCAGGATAGGCGCTCATGTCCAGCGTCTTTGCCGCCTGCGCAGGAGCGGGCGGCATGGGCAGAGAGCTGGCGACATACGGGTTGTCGCTCTGGCAGGCGCTGATCCCGAACAGACTGGTCCCCAGCAGCACGGCAAACAAGGCAGAACGGTGTTTCATGGTGGGCTCCGCAGTGATGTCAGACCGGACGGCACATCCAGTGAAGGTATCGACCCAGCCCGGCAAAGGCTGGATGACGCCGGTGCGCCAGTTCCATTTCCAGCAGATCCGTCAGCTCGGCCCGAGCCTGGAATTCAACCGGCATGTAATCGTGAAATACCCGCACCCCGCTACGGGTTTCGACTTGCCACAGGCCTTCAAGTTGCGTCGCCAGCTCCCGAGGGTCGAGCGGTTGCTGGGGTGTCAGGCTCTGTTTTTCCCCGGCCATGTCATTTTTGCGCATCTTGCGGAAGTGGCCCTTCAGCAGGTTGCGATAGATCAAGGCATCGCGGTTGTAAAACGCCAGCGACAACCAGCCATCGTCCTTGGTCAACTGGCGCAGCACCGGGAGGATGCTGTGCGGCTCGGCCAGCCACTCCAGCACCGCGTGGCACAGCACCAGATCATAAGTGTCGCTCAGTAAATCGGGCAGCGCCTGCCACGGAGCCTGAATGAAGGTTGCCGTCTGTCCGGCATCGGCGAAGCGCTGACGTGCGCCTTCGAGCATCGGCTCGGCGGGTTCGGCCAAGGTCACCTGATGACCCTGTTCGGCCAGCCATAGTGACATGTGGCCCAGCCCGGCGCCGATATCCAGTACACGAAGCGGTCGTGCGGGCAGGGTCTCGGTCAGGTCGGCCTGCAGCACCGCCAGACGAATGGCTCCCTTGGCACCGCCATAGATCTTTTCCGCAAAGCGGGTCGCCAGCTGGTCGAAATGCCGATCACTCACTTGGCAAATCTCCGCTCGCTGTCAGCCAGCTTGTTACGCACCACCGTGTCCATGTCCAGCCCCAGTTCGCTGCACAGCAGCAACAGGTAGAGGACGATGTCGCCGACTTCCTGGCCGGCGTGCTCCAACTGGTCGGCAGGCAGCTCGCGGGACTGGTCTTCGCGCAGCCACTGGAATATTTCCACCAGCTCGGCCATCTCCACACTGGCAGCCATGGCCAGGTTTTTCGGGCTATGGAATTGCTTCCAGTCGTTCTGGTCGCGGATGCGGTGCAGGCGTTGGGTCAACTCGTCGAGGTTCATCGTGCTCTCCTGAAGACGCATAGCTTCAGGGGGAACGGGTCGCCAGGCAAGTGGGCGTTGAGGTTTGTTCAGCCGTCGATGGGAGCAGGGCTCCCGTCAGAGGTGTTCATCCCGGCTGTGCGTCACTCGCTGACAGGCTGCCAGCTACCGACCATATGCACGATGCCCTCCTGGCCTTCGACACGGAACTGGCCCTGCGAGCCAGCGGCACTGGCCGACAGCGTCACGTCGGCAGGCAGGCGTACAGGCTTCTGGAACTGCACGCTGATCTCGACATTCGAGGCCGGCAAATGCTCGCCCAGCGCCGCGAGCGCACGGGCCTTGAGCCACATGCCGTGGGCAATGGCGCGAGGGAAACCGAACAGCCTGGCGCTGGGGGCGCTGAGGTGAATCGGGTTGTAGTCGCCCGACACCTTGGCGTACTCGCGGCCTATCTGCGCCGTCGCCCGCCAGCCTTGCAGCTCGCTGAGCGGCAGCGGCGCGGCTTCGGGATAGCTCACCGGGCTGTCTTCCAGGTGCACGGCGGTGCACAGCAGGGTGCTTTCTTCCTCCCACAACAGCCCCATGCCGTCTTCGGCCTGAGTGACCAGGGTGAACGTTGCACCCTTGGCGTGCGGGCGCAGATCAGTAGCCTGAACACTGATGTACAACTGGCTCACCCCGCCCAGTGGACGATGCGTACGGGTGCGATTGGCGAGGTGAATCAGCCCCAGCAGAGGAAACGGAAAGTCTTCGGAGGTCATCAATTGCATTTGCAGCGGAAACGCCAGCACATGCGGATAGGTCGGAGGCAGCAGGCTGCTTTCTTCGAAGCCGCAGACCTTGCGGTATGCCTCGAGCTTATCGGTATCGACCGCGATCCAGCTGCGCAAGCCCAGATCGGGTAGCTGCATCCCGGTGACCTTGCGCCTGAGCGCAGCCTGGATGAACAGGTTGGACAGGGGCTGCAGGGAATTGAGGTAGCGCCAGTGAGCCGTCATCATCCATCTCCTTGAATTCGATGCGGGTGCTTAAGCCCCGATCACGTTTTGACCACATACACGTAAGACCTGACCGCTCACCGCGCCGCTGCCCGGCTGGCTGAACCACGCCACTGCTTCGGCAACGTCCTGTGGCGAGCCGCCCTGACCCAGCGAACTCATGCGCCGCCCGGCTTCACGCAGGGTGAACGGCATGTGCGCGGTCATTTTGGTTTCGATGAAGCCCGGCGCGACGGCGTTGATGCTGATGCCGCGTGACTTGAGCCCGGGGGCCATGGCCCGTGCAAAACCGATCAGACCGGCCTTGCTGGTGGTGTAGTTGGTTTGCCCGCGATTACCGGCGATACCGCTGATCGAGGCCATGAGCACGATCCGCGCGTTATCCTTCAGGGCTCCCGCATCGAGCAGTACTTGAGTCAGCACTTGCGGCGCATTGAGGTTGACCGCCAGTACCGAGTCCCAGAAATCTTCCGGCATGTTGACCAGCGTCTTGTCACGCGTGATGCCGGCGTTGTGCACCAGTATGTCGACGCCATCGGGCAGGTGTTCGAGCAACTGTGCCGGGGCATCCGCCGCGCAGATATCCAGTGCCAGAGCCTGACCGCCAAGCCGCGAGGCCAGGGCTTCCAGCTCGTTTTTGGTCTGCGGTACATCCAGCAGGATGACCTGCGCGCCATCACGGGTCAGGGTTTCGGCGATTGACGCACCAATGCCGCGTGCCGCGCCCGTCACTACTGCCTTGCGTCCGGCCAGCGGGCGGGTCCAGTCCTGCACCTTGCTCGGGCAGGCACTCAGGTGGACGAACTGGCCGGAGATGAACGCAGCCTTGGGGGTGAGGAAGAAGCGCAGTGCGCCCTCCAGTTGATCCTGCGCGTCGTCATCCACTTGCAGCAACTTGACCGTGGCGCCATTGCGCACTTCCTTGGCCAGTGAGCGGCTGAAGCCGACGATGGCCTGTTGAGTACTGGCCGCCAGCGGATCAGCGAGTGATTCTGGGGATTTACCGAGGATCACGACATGCGCGCAGTGATCGAGATTGCGCAGCAGCGGCTGAAAGAAGTCCCGCAACTGCCTGAGCTGCTCGGTGCGCAGGATCTGGCTGGCGTCGAAAACCACCGCTTTCAGGCGCGGGCCCTGGTTGGACACCCACGTGGTGGCGCCGGGCATGTCGCTGCCGAAGCTGTACAGCGAGTCGGTCAGACGGCTGGCGAACTGGCGCACCTGATCGCCCAGCGGTCCTGCGCTGATCAGCAAGGTCCCTTCGACGGGTCGCAAACGTCCGGCCTGCCAGCGCTCCAGGTGAGTGGGGGCGGGCAGACCGACGGCCTTCACCAGGCGCCGACCCATGTCGGAGTTGGCGAAATCAATATAGCGATCTGACGGCATGGAACACTCTCCTGAAGTCGGGGTTCAAAGGAATGGACCACGGTGGCATGACGTTTGTTCTTGCGATCGACACGGCTCATTCATTCGCTTGAAGAAAGGGAGTTTTCCATGACGCATCCTCGTCGGGTCGCCATCGTCGGCGGTAACCGCATTCCGTTCGCACGCTCCAATGGCCCTTATGCCACGGCCAGCAATCAGGACATGCTCACGGCTGCTCTGGAAGGGCTGATCGAGCGCTTCAATCTGCACGGGCTGCGCATGGGCGAGGTGGTGACGGGCGCGGTGCTCAAACACTCCAGAGACTTCAACCTGACCCGCGAATGCGTGCTCGGCTCGCGGCTCTCGGCACAGACCCCGGCCTACGACATTCAGCAAGCGTGCGGTACGGGGCTGGAAGCGGCGTTGCTGGTGGCCAACAAGATCGCTCTGGGGCAGATCGAGTGCGGCATTGCCGGCGGCGTGGACACCACGTCCGATGCGCCGATCGGCGTCAACGAGGGGCTGCGCAAGATCCTGCTGCAGGTAAACCGCAGCAAGACGCCCGGTGACAAGCTCAAGGCCCTGATGCAGTTGCGTCCGCACCACCTCAAACCGGAGCTGCCGCGTAACGGCGAGCCACGCACGCGCTTGTCGATGGGCCAGCATTGCGAGCTGATGGCGCAGACCTGGGGCATAGAGCGCGGGCCGCAGGATCAACTGGCGCTCGAGAGCCATCTGAAAATGGCGGCAGCCTACGCCGAGGGCTGGCAGGATGATCTGATGACGCCGTATCTGGGGCTGATCCGTGACAACAACCTGCGTCCGGACCTGACGCTTGAAAAGCTGGCCAGCCTCAAGCCCGCGTTCGAGCGCAGCGCCAAGGGCACCTTGTCGGCGGGCAATTCGACACCGCTGACCGATGGCGCGTCGGTGGTGTTGCTGGCCAGCGAGGAATGGGCTCGCGAGCGGGGCCTGCCGGTGCTGGCCTATTGGCGCGACGGCGAGGCCGCAGCGGTGGATTTCGTCAACGGTGCAGAAGGGCTGCTGATGGCGCCGGTCTACGCCGTTCCGCGTCTGCTGGCCCGCAATGGCCTGACCCTTCAGGACTTCGATTACTATGAAATCCACGAAGCCTTCGCCGCGCAGGTGCTGTGCACCCTCAAGGCCTGGGAAGACGCCGACTACTGCAAGACCCGTCTGGGCCTGGACGCGCCGCTGGGGTCGATTGATCGTAGCAAACTGAACGTCAAGGGCAGCTCACTGGCTGCCGGTCACCCGTTTGCGGCGACCGGAGGCCGCATCGTCGCCAACCTGGCCAAGCTGCTGGACGCGGCAGGCAGCGGACGTGGATTGATTTCCATCTGTGCCGCAGGCGGCCAGGGCGTGACGGCAATTCTGGAGCGTTAGGCAAATGCTGGGGTCATGGGCATAATCCACAACTGACTACGCAGAGCATGGGCACGATCGCGGTCTGCCTGACGACTATCGTTCCTCGCGCTCCAGCGTGGGAATGCATGTCGTGACGCTCTGCGTCACGCCCGTACGCGGGATGATCAATCAGCATTATTGGCCTGTAACGTCGAGGTAAGGCATGGGGTTCATCATTGGCGTATCGGTACTTCTGATTCTGATCGGCACCGTGTTCTATCTGTTCGACAAAGGCGCGCGGACTCGCTGGCTGAGGCCCTATATCGGGCTGATGCTGATCGGTTTGCTGATCGGCGGGATGGGTTTGCTGGTGGGGCTGGTCTCCAATGAAATAGAGGTTTATTTCCTGCTGGTGGCCAAATGGGTCATCGCGGTGACCGGTATCATGTTCTGCCTGCGACTGATCGTAATGATCGCCAAGCGCTTCATCGCCAGAAATTGAGCGTGCAATCCGCCCATGTGTGACAGGACAACGTGGAAAATCACTTCAAGTTTCTGACCCTGCCCAAGACCTCGGGCGAGGTCGCCAACGTCTTCATTCACGGCTATTCGTCAGGGCATGATCTGGATGACCGACGCCTGTTGGCCAACAGCATCCCCGGCGCCTTGCGCCAGAGTGTGAACATTCTGGCGTTCTGGCCATCCAGCCATTTCACCCAGATGGACAACCGTTCCCGTGGCCTGCTGATGGCGGCTGCCCGTGTGCACCCGCTCGCGGGTGCGGCGGCGCTGGCGGGAGACCGTGTCGTTCACTTTGCGCGTATCCGCAACCGTGCCCGCGACATGGGCAAGGTGCTGTTGGCGCAACTGGATCGCTACCTGTTCGAGCATCATCCCGACGTCAAGCAAGTCAACCTGATCGGCCACTCACTGGGCGGCCGGCTGCTGGTCAGCGCGCTCAAGGAGCTGCAGCAGCCACCTGAACACGGGCTGGTGGTGGGCGATGTACTGCTGATGGCCGCTGCCGTGCGCATTGATGCCGCCGAGGCCGAGCTGCTCAAGCAGAGAATCAGCGGACGGCTGATCAATGCGTATTCCACGGAAGATCATGTGCTGTTGCTGAATCTGGGCGAGAAGAGCCTGGGGCGCACGCCGGTCGAGCACTTTGAGAACGTGCGCATGCAGGGTTATCGCCATCACCATTACTGGCAGCGCTTGCAGGAAGTATTGATCGCCACCCGTTTCAGTGGCTGTGAAGGGCTGGAAACCGGCGTTACGGTGCTACCGACAATGACCCGCGACCCGGTCCTGCAGGACGTCTGGCTGCACAGCGTTCTGGCCCGTTCGCCGGACTACGTGCTGGAGGCGGCCATCAAGCATTTGCGCAGCAGCCGCTGGACGCGCCTCAAGGCCACTGAAGCGGACCGCACTTACGCCTTCGTGCGCGAATTCCAGCTGGTCGCCGGGCATTTTCTGATCAATGCCGCCCGGCGTCGTGGCGTGCCCTACACGCGAGTGCTGGGCATGCTGGCGCGGCAATACGGTCTGGGCGATGCGCTGCACCAGTGCGCGACGGTGGTCGAAGTGGAAGAACTGCTGCTCAGAACGTTCTTTCGCCATGCGTTCAACAGCGCGCACCCGCTGGTGCAGATGCCGCGCGCCAGTGTCCGCGCGATGAGCTGGGACATCTATGCCGCGCATGTCGATGCACTGGCCGAGCGCCTGACCGTGGCGGCATTTTTCAAGACCGCGCAGCCCGACGAGGCGCCCGGCGCGGTCAAGGGCTTGCTGGGTGCAATTCGCCAGGCCCCGGTGCAACGCTTGCTGACGCACTTCGGCACCGCGCTGCGGCCGGGTTATTCCGCACTGATCCCCACCGTGGCGATCGTCTTCTATGCGCGCGTCACGCTGGATGATGACGCGCTGATGTAAGCCGTATTCACGCGGCTTGAGCTTCTTCCAGCGCGGCGGCCGAAAGCTGCTGGCGATGGCGACTGGCGTAGCTCTCGGCGATGATCGAGCACACGATCAGCTGCATCGGATGGTAGATCATGATCGGCAACAGAATCAGGCCAAGCCCAGGATTGCTGCCGAAAATCAGTGCAGCCATCGGCGCACCCGCAGCGAGGGACTTCTTGGTGGCGCAGAACACCGCCGCGACCTTGTCGGCATGATCGAACTTGAGCACCAGCGCCGTGCGGGTCGTCATCAACAGGATCACCGCCAGCAGCAGCGCGGTGCCGACGAACGCCGTCAGGATCACGCTGTTGCCCTGGCTTTGCCACATGCCGGAGATCATCGAGTTGCAGAACGCCGCATACACCAGCAGCAGAATCACCAGCTTGTCGATCAGGTTGGTGTATTTCTTGTGACGGGCGAAGAACTTGCCCAGCAACGGCCGCATTAGCTGGCCAAGCACCAGTGGCAGCAGGAGCATGGCGCACAGGTCGAGCAGCGTATCGCCCAGATCGATCCCGCCAGCGCCGGTGCCGACCACCAGGCTGACCAGCCACGGAGTGATGAAAATCCCGATGACACTGGACATGCTGGCGTTGAGAATCGCTGCCGGGACATTGCCGCCTGCGCTGCCGGTCAGCGCCACCGAGGAGGAAATGGTCGAGGGCAGGGCACACAGGTAAAGGAAGCCCAGCATCAGCAGCGCCGGCACCTGTGAGCCCAGCAGCTTGTTGCACGCCAGCCAGATCAGCGGGAACACCACGAACGTGAAAACCTGGATCATCACGTGCAGGCGCCAGTTGGTCAGGCCTTTCTTGATCTGCTCGCTGGACAGGTTCACGCCATGCAGAAAGAACACCACGAACACGCCGACCTTGATGACGTATTCAGCGTGCATGTTGCCGCCGGTAGCGCCGAAACGCGGAAAGAAGTAGGCGAGCACCGTCGCCAGAACCATGCCCCAGAGGAACCAGTCGGTGGCGACGCGTTTGAAGTGTTTGAGTGATTGCATGCGGGGCCCGTAGAACTTTTGTAAACAGAGATGCGTGCAGGCTACTCTGTTGCTCCATAGCCGTCTTGCGACATAAGGCCATAAGATGCCGAGTAACGGACAGATCAATCAGCAGCAGCCCACGGGCGAACGGCGGATACCGGAATTGTCCGGCCTGCCGCGCCCGCTGTATGCCCGTGCCGAAAGCCTCAGCGCCGGTTCGTGGACGCCGCCCCATTGCCACGACTGGGTGCAGTTTTCCTATGCGATCAGCGGGGTTCTGGGTGTGCATACCGCCGAGGGCAGTTTCTTTGCGCCGCCGCAGTGGGGCGTCTGGGTGCCTGCCGGGCTTGAGCATGAGGTCGTGACCTCCATGCGTGCCGAAATGCGCAGCCTGTACATTCGCACGGCAGATTCGCGGTGGGCACCGCCGCGCTGCCGGGTGCTTGAAGTCACGCCACTGGCCCGCGAGCTGATCAAGAGCTTCTGCCTATTGCCCGTGGATTATCCCGAGCAGGACAGTCATGAGGCGCGGCTGGTGCAGGTCCTGCTGGATCAGCTGGCGCAACTGCCCGAAGTCGGCTTTTCACTGCCGTTGCCGCGTCATCCGCGTTTGCTGGGGCTGTGCAACGAGTTGATCGAGGAGCCGGGTAGGTTGATCACTCTGCATGACTGGGCTGCCCGTCTCGGGACCTCCGAGAAAACCCTGATGCGAATGTTTCAGCGCGAAACCGGATTGAGCTTTCGCGGCTGGCGGCAGCGGGCACGGCTGCTGTCTTCGCTGTCTGCACTGGAAGAGGGCGCTAGTGTGACGCATACCGCGCTGGCCTGCGGTTATGACTCGACGTCGGCGTTCATCGCCGCGTTCAAGGGTTTGTTCGGCCATACCCCCGGTGACTTGTTCAAGTAAGGCCTGGATGCCTTGTGCACTAACGAGTGCATCCAGCGCTGTTTTTTCTGTTTTTACATGTTTTGTCCCGGAATATCTTTCACCGGCTGTACGGCACGAAAGGTGCTTTAAACCGGGGGATTGCGTGGTTTTTTCTTAAAAAACCTTTCAATCCACAGGGGGTTACCCCTACTCGCTGGCGGAGGATTGCCGTATAACGGCAACAATCGCGTATCTGGCAACAAAGGACCCACAATAAAAGCTGATGAAAACTCCTAAACGCATTGAACCCCTGATCGAAGACGGTCTGGTCGACGAGGTGCTGCGCCCGCTCATGAGTGGTAAAGAGGCAGCTGTTTATGTGGTGCGTTGCGGCAATGAGCTGCGGTGTGCCAAGGTTTACAAGGAGGCTAACAAACGCAGTTTCCGTCAGGCGGCCGAGTATCAGGAAGGTCGCAAGGTACGCAACAGTCGTCAGGCCCGCGCCATGGCCAAGGGCTCGAAGTTCGGGCGCAAGGAAACCGAAGACGCCTGGCAGAATGCCGAAGTGGCTGCGCTGTTTCGTCTGGCTGGCGCAGGTGTCCGTGTACCCAAGCCGTACGACTTCCTGGAAGGCGTGCTGCTCATGGAACTGGTGGCTGACGAGTATGGCGATGCAGCGCCGCGTCTGAACGACGTCGTGCTGGAGCCGGATCAGGCGCGCGAGTATCACGCGTTCCTGATCGAGCAGATCGTGCTGATGCTGTGTGCCGGTCTGGTGCACGGTGACCTGTCCGAGTTCAACGTGCTGCTGGCGCCTTCCGGTCCGGTCATCATCGACTTGCCGCAAGCGGTCGATGCCGCGGGCAACAACCACGCGTTCAGCATGCTGGAGCGCGACGTCGGCAACATGGCGCTGTACTTCGGCCGCTTCGCGCCGGAGCTCAGAAAAACCAAGTACGCCAAGGAAATGTGGTCGTATTACGAAGCAGGCACCTTGTCGCCTACCACGGTGCTGACCGGTGAATTCGATGAGCCGGAGGACGAAGCCGATGTAGGCGGCGTACTGCGCGAAATCGAAGCCGCCCGCCTCGACGAAGCCCGCCGCCAGGCAGCTCGCGCGGCAGACGACGCGCCGCCGAGCAAATCCACCGAAGAACCCCCACCGCCGTGGATGCAGTAAGGCCCTTTCGCGAGCAAGCTCGCTCCCACAGTGAGTGCGTGTGGCAGGCGCTCCGCCGAGTGATGCAGTAAGCAAGACCACTGTGGGAGCGAGCTCGCTCGC
>NZ_WIBD01000012.1:92164-92425 GCF_009495975.1 Pseudomonas sp. SZ57
CCTTTCGCGAGCAAGCTCGCTCTCACAGTGAGTGCGTGTGGCAGGCGCTCCGCCGATTGAATGCAGTAAGGCCCTTCTGGGAGCGAGCTCGCTCGCGAAGGCGATTGATCAGGCGCGCTGTTTTCGGAGCCTGTACCGGCCCTTTCGCGAGCAAGCTCGCTCCCACAGTGAGTGCGTTTGGCAGGCGCTCCGTCGAGTGATGCAGTAAGTAAGACCGCTGTGGGAGCTCGCTCGCGAACGCGATGGATCAGACGCGCTGTT
>NZ_WIBD01000013.1:0-1958 GCF_009495975.1 Pseudomonas sp. SZ57
CCCCCCCACCCACCCCCCCCCCCCCCCCCACCCCCCCCCCCCCCCCCCCCGTTTGCACTGACCACGCAAAGGCCGACCTATGCCACGGCTGACTCCCGGCGCGCATACGGGTGTCTCCTGCCAGGACGCCAGGCTAGCCGCACCGGGCCCAGACTGTGTAAAAACCCAAGGTAAACCTTTGCTATGATTCCCCAGGATTTCATTGCAAGGGTTGCCCATGAAACGCTTCATTCAAGGTGAACACCGAGGTCAAAGTACCTTGCTTCCCGAGAGTCTCGACGATTACGTCAGCGACACCAATCCGGTGCGCGTTGTCGATGTCTTTGTGGATGAGCTCGACCTGATCACCTTGGGTTTTGAAAGCGCTGTCCCCGCTGAAACGGGCCGACCTGCCTACCATCCTGCAGTCATGCTGAAGATCTACATCTACGGCTATCTCAACCGTATCCAGTCAAGCCGACGCCTTGAGCGCGAGGCGCAGCGCAACGTCGAGCTGATGTGGTTGACCGGTCGCCTGATGCCGGATTTCAAGACCATCGCCAATTTTCGCAAAGACAACGCAAAGGGCATTCGAGGAGTCTGTCGGCAGTTTGTCGTGCTGTGTCAACAATTGGGGCTTTTCTCGGAACATTTCGTTGCCATCGATGGCAGTAAATTCAAGGCGGTCAATCACCGCGACCGCAACTTCACCAGTGCCAAACTGAAGCGTCGGATGGAAGAGATTGAATCAAGCATTGCCCTTTATCTAAAGGGGTTGGATGCGGCTGATCGGGAAGAGCCCAAGACCGCAGGCCCCAAGAGCGGCCTAGAGGAGAAGATCGCCAAATTGAAGGAGCAAATGAAGGCGTTGCAGACCATCGAGGTACAGCTTGAAGAATCCCCGGACAAACAAATTTCTCTGACCGATCCGGACGCGCGCTCAATGATGAGCAGTGGAGGAAAAGGTATCGTGGGTTACAACGTACAGACCGCGGTGGATACCAAGCACCATTTGATCGTCGCGCACGAGGTGATCAATGTGGGTCACGACCTTGATCAACTTAGTTCGATGGCCCAGCAGGCCCGTGAGGTAATGCAAGTCGAATCGTTGTCGGTGGTGGCGGACCGCGGGTATTACAAAAGCGGAGAAATCCTGGCCTGTCACGAGGCAGGGATCACAGCTTATGTACCAAAAACGCTGAGCTCGCGGGCCAAATTTGATGGCCGCTTCGGCAATGACGAGTTTGTTTACGACGCGGACAACGATGTGTACGTCTGCCCCGCCAATCAAGTGCTGATCTGGCGCAACTCTTACATCGACAAGGGCAGGAAGCTGGACGTTTACTGGCGCTCCAACTGCCAGGCCTGCTCGATAAAGGCGCAATGCACACCGGCCAGAGAGCGAAAAATTCGGCGCTGGGAACATGAGGCAGTACTGGAAGAAATGCAGGCCCGCCTGGCTAACGCGCCGCAGGTAATGACCATCCGCAAGCAGACCGTCGAGCACCCCTTCGGGACTCTCAAGCAGTGGATGGGTGCAACGCATTTTCTGACGCGACGGCTTGGCGGAGTGAGCACCGAAATGAGTTTGAACGTGCTTGCTTATAACTTGAAGCGGGTAATGAACATCCTCGGCACGCAGAATCTTGTAAAAGCGCTGGCGGCTTGAAAAGCCTCCATTGCGCCCGATAAAAGGGGCTGTAAAGCGCTATTAACGGCCTTGAGGGCGGATTAGAGCGATGGCAGGACTTTCAAGGCGTTCCGGCTAGCCAAGTATCGTCTGCGCTACGCGCAGCCGATACTTGGGCTGGTTTTTACACACTCTGGGCCATGGATGGCCCGTTGCGGCGACCCCCGGATCAGTGACAGGGCGAAGGAACCCGACGAAGTCGGGCCGGAAACGGAGCGTGGGGGTTTGCCTACTTTGGCCCCATCAAAGTAGGTCGCCGAGGGGCGAAAAGGTGACCTGAGTCGAACCC
>NZ_WIBD01000014.1:0-121412 GCF_009495975.1 Pseudomonas sp. SZ57
TAAGCCGCGACCCACTGACGAAGGCAGGAAAAGTCCACATCGTGGCGACTCGCAACATCCCTCAAACCTGCCTTGCCGGCACAATACTCTTTCACGGCTGCGAGTTTTGCCTGCTCTGTATATTTACCCATGACGCCTCCAAAGGTTGCATCCAACCTTCGGGGGTCACACCAGAGCGTGAGGAACGATAGTTATGTGACTGTCGTGCCAATGCTTGGCACGACAACCATCGTTAGCCGCCAACCCTCACCAATACGTCTCCACCGCCACCTGCCCCGGCTTGCGCGACAGGCTCAAGCGCATCTCGCGCTGTTTGAGAATCGCCCGAGTGTCATCGATCATCTGCGGATTGCCGCACAACATCACCCGCGAATGCTCCGGCGTGAGAGCAATGCTCGCCGCGCGCTCCAGCTCCCCGTTTTCGATCAACTGCGTGATACGCCCATTCAATGCGCCCGGATGCTGCTCGCGGGTCACCGTAGGCAGAAACAGAAACTTGTCCGCGTATTCAGCCAGGTACTCACGCTGCATCAATTCGGCAATCAACTGCTGATAAGCCAGCTCACGCGACTCACGAACGCTGTACACCAGAATCACCCGCTCGAACTTCTCCCAGACCTCGAAATCCTGAAGGATCGACAGAAACGGCGCGACACCCGTGCCTGTGGATAACAGCCAGAGATCGCGCCCATCGACAAAGCGATCCAGGGTCAGATAACCAAACGCCTGCTTTTCCACCAACAGACTGTCGCCCTCACGCAGGCGGCTCAACTCGCTGGTGAACTCGCCATCCGGCACCACGATGGAAAAGAACTCCAGAAACTCATCGTGCGGAGAAGAAACCATCGAATAGGCACGCCATACCACCGAGCCGTCGGCCTTCGTCACCCCGAGACGCGCAAACTGTCCGGCACGAAAGCGAAAACCGGGATCACGCGTGGTGCGCAGGGTAAACAGGTTCGCGGTCAGCGGCGTGACACGCTGCAGTGTCTGTCGGGTGAATTTGTCGTCACTGACGGTCATGGTGCGCTTTGAACTCCTGAATATGGAAAGCAGCGCCCAGTGTCCCGCAAAGCTGGCTCGATAAACACCGGCTGTTTGTGATGGATTACCCGGCAACGGGCTCTGCCGCTTAGAGTATTTGGTTCTTGGATCAGCCCTTGCCGGGTCGAACATCCACAGAGCCGATTACCCCGACCCTTCTCGCGCGGGCGTTTCAGCCGACAGCCCGAGAACGTACTGCCAAGTGCCATCAGCCCATCCGTCCGGCCAATCCGCAGCCCGACAGATTGCGGTCTATTTGTTCCTAGACTGGATAAACACACAGCAAGGTCTGTACACGTACTGCAAGGAGGCTACATGAACACAATGGACATAAATTTCTCACAGTCCTCGCCAGCAAAAAACCTGACTCAGAGAGAAATCGAAGTCCTCAAATGGTCCGCTGAAGGCAAAACAGCTGGCGACATCGCAATGATCCTCTGCCTGAAGGAGCGCACCATTCACTTCCACATTGCCAGCGCCATTCAAAAAATGGGCGTTTGCAACAAGACGGCTGCCGCCGTACAAGCCGCACTCAGCGGGATGTTCTGACAAAACGGGCAATCACCGCGTAATCAGATAGGTATCGAAACGAAAAAATACGTAAAATCGTCTGCCTCAGCGAGCCCACCTGTCATCGGGCTCGCTGACATACCTTCGATTGCACAGAGTTCTCCCGCCAATGCCCCTGCTCATCAGTCCCTTCGCTGAACTTGATCTCATTCGCCAACCCGAGCAACAGGATGAGCCCCTGCAGGCCTTCGATGCCGCTGACGAGTACCTGCTCAATCATGTTGCACAAACAGGGCTGAGCCTGCCAAGCCGGGTTCTGGTGCTCAATGACAGTTTCGGCGCGCTGGCGGCAAGTCTCGCGCCGCATGCCACGGTGATCAGCAGTACCGACTCGTTTCTGGCGGCGCAGGCGCTGG
Organism: Pseudomonas sp. SZ57; assembly: GCF_009495975.1. Lineage (NCBI taxonomy): Bacteria > Pseudomonadati > Pseudomonadota > Gammaproteobacteria > Pseudomonadales > Pseudomonadaceae > Pseudomonas > Pseudomonas sp. SZ57. The sequence goes on from NZ_WIBD01000014.1 coordinate 1,971, forward strand.
AAAAGAATCTGGCGCGCAACGGCATGAGCTACGACGCAGTACCGCACATTCCGGCCAGCGAAGCGTTGCAGGGGCCCTTCGACTGGGTGCTGATCCGGGTGCCCAAGACCCTGGCGCTGCTCGAGGAGCAACTGATACGCCTGCAAGGCCAGCTGGCCCCCGGCGCACGGGTTATCGCTGCAGCAATGGTCAAGCATTTGCCGCGTTCGGCTGGCGACTTGCTGGAGGAATATGTCGGACCGGTGCAGGCCTCGCTGGCAGTGAAAAAAGCCAGGCTGTTGTTTGCCACGCCACAGCCCATGGAAGTGCGGACCTCGCCCTACCCGACGCGCTACCGACTGGATGAGCCGGCCATCGAACTGCTCAACCACGCCAATGTGTTCTGCCGCGACGGGCTGGACATCGGCACCCGCGCTTTCCTGCCGCATCTGCCAAAAAATCTTGGCACGGCAAGGGTCGCAGACCTGGGCTGCGGCAATGGCGTGCTGGCCATTGCCAGTGCGCTGGACAACCCGCAGGCGCACTACACACTGGTCGACGAGTCGTTCATGGCCGTGCAATCGGCAGCCGAGAACTGGCAAGCGACGCTGGGTGATCGCGACGTACGGATTCAAGCAGGCGACGGTCTGGAGATGCAGGAGCCTGATTCGCTGGATGTGGTGCTGTGCAACCCACCCTTCCATCAGCAACAAGTGGTCGGCGACTTTCTTGCCTGGCGGATGTTTCTTCAAGCGCGCGCAGCGTTGGTGACCGGCGGGGCGCTGTACATCGTCGGCAATCGCCATCTGGGTTATCACACCAAGCTGTCGCGCCTGTTCCGCGGCGTCGAACAGGTCGCCGCTACGCCGAAATTCGTGATTCTGAAAGCCCGCAAATAACCCACGCCCACGGCACAAAAAAAGACCCTCTTGCCACGCGAGTGGCAAGAGGGTCGCAAAACGTGTCCGCAGACACGAACGGGAATTCAGTATCAGTGTGTCGTCAGGCCCGCTGCGCTCATGAACATGCGCATCAGGCTGGCCACGATGAACAGCGCGAATACGCTGCCCGCCCAGATTCCGACCAGCCAGGCCAGTCGTTGCCAGAGTGGCTTGCTCAGCGCCGGATCAGGATCGTGCATGGAATTTTTACCAGACATCGTCATTCTCCTCGGTTCGGACTAGTGATAACCGTCTGCAGCCGTCACCTTGCCGCGGAACACGTAGTAGCTCCAGAAGGTGTAGCCCAGGATGAACGGAATGATGAACAGCGTGCCCACCAGCATGAAGCCCTGGCTCTGCGGCGGCGCGGCGGCTGCCCAGATCGATACCGAAGGCGGAATGATGTTTGGCCACAGGCTGATGCCCAGACCGCTGTAACCCAGGAAGATCAGCAACAGGGTCAGCAGAAACGGCGTGTAGTGCGCATTGCGGGCCACCGCCTTGAACAGACCGTACATGGTCACCAGCACCAGAATCGGTACCGGCATGAACCAGAACAGGTTCGGCATGCTGAACCAGCGATGCGCGATATCAGCGTGGGCCAGCGGCGTCCACAGGCTGACCACGCCCATGACCGCGAGCACCGCAAGGGCCAGCGGACGTGCCAGATCATGCATCGCCTTCTGCAGCGAGCCTTCGGTTTTCATGATCAGCCAGGTGCAGCCCAGCAGCGCATAGGCGACGATCAAGGCCAGCCCGCAGAACATCGGGAACGGCGAGAGCCAGTCCAGCGACCCCCCGGCAAACTGGCGATCGACCACCGGGATGCCTTCAATGTAGGCACCCAGCGCCACGCCCTGGAAGAAGGTCGCAGCCAGCGAGCCGCCAATGAACGCCTTGTCCCACCAGTGACGCTTCAGCTCGGTCGCCTTGAAGCGGAACTCGAACGCCACGCCACGGAAGATCAGGCCCATGAGCATGAACATCAGCGGCAGGTACAGCGCAGACAGGACCACCGAGTAGGCCAGCGGGAATGCACCGAACAGTGCCGCACCGCCCAGCACCAGCCAGGTTTCGTTGCCGTCCCAGACCGGCGCGACGGTATTCATCATCACGTCGCGGTCGGAACTGTCCTTCATGAACGGGAAGAGAATCCCGATACCCAGATCGAAGCCGTCCATCACCACGTACATCATGATGCCGAAGACGATGATGATGGCCCAGATCAGCGGAAGATCGATACCCATGGCTTAAATCCCCTTGCCGTGACGGTCAAGATTGTCGCCATCTTCTTCGCCTTCAACAGCGGCGGAGAGCGGACGGGCCGGTGTGCGTTGCTGGCCGGGACCACCGTGAGGCACATGTTCGACGTAGGCTTTCGGCCCCTTGCGAACCAGACGCATCATGTAGCCAAGGCCTGTGCCGAAGAGCACGAAGTAGACGACCACGAACAGCACCAGGGTGATGCTCATCTGCGCCACGCTGTGCCCGGACGAAGCATCCGCAGTACGCATCAGGCCGTACACGACCCACGGCTGACGGCCGATTTCGGTGGTGAACCAGCCGGCGAGAATCGCGATCAGGCCGGACGGCCCCATCCACAACGCCAGGTACAGGAACGGACGCGAGTTATACAGCGTGCCGCGCTTGCGCAGCCACAGGCTCCACAGACCGGTGAAGATCATCAGCATGCCGAGGGCGACCATGACCCGGAACGACCAGAACACGATCGTCGAATTAGGGCGATCCTCGGGCTTGAATTCCTTGAGCGCAGGCACTTGCTTATCGAGACTGTGGGTCAGGATCAGGCTGCCCAGGTACGGAATTTCCACCGCGTACTTGGTTCGTTCTTCCTTCATGTCGGGAATGCCGAACAGGATCAGCGGGGTCGGTTCGTCACCGACGTTCTCCCAGTGACCTTCGATGGCCGCAATCTTCGCAGGCTGATGCTTGAGCGTGTTCAGACCATGGAAGTCACCAACGACAGCCTGGACAGGCGCCACCAGCAGGGCCATCCACATGGCCATCGAGAGCATCTTGCGCACCGCAGGTGTGTCGCGGCCCCGCAACAAGTGCCAGGCGGCCGACGAACCGACGAAGAACGCCGTCGCCACGAACGCGGCAATGGCCATGTGCGTCAGGCGATAAGGGAACGACGGGTTGAAGATCACGGCGAACCAGTCAGTGGGAATGATCCGACCGTCGATGATCTCGAACCCTTGCGGTGTCTGCATCCAGCTGTTGGACGACAGAATCCAGAAAGTGGAGATCAGCGTGCCGATGGCAACCATTACCGTGGAGAAGAAGTGCAGTCTACGGCCGACACGATTCCAGCCGAACAGCATGACCCCGAGGAAGCCCGCTTCGAGGAAGAACGCGGTCAGCACCTCGTAGGTCAGCAGCGGCCCGGTCACAGCACCTGCGAAGTCGGAGAAGCGGCTCCAGTTGGTGCCGAACTGGTAGGCCATGACAAGCCCGGAAACCACGCCCATGCCGAAGTTGACTGCAAAAATCTTCGACCAGAAGTGGTACAGGTCACGGTAGACGTCATCGCGGGTCTTCAGCCACAGACCTTCGAGCACAGCCAGGTAACTTGCCAGACCGATGGTGATGGCAGGAAACAGGATGTGGAACGAAATCGTGAATGCGAACTGAATCCGGGCGAGATCTATAGCCTCTAAACCGAACATAAGATGTTCCTCTCTCAGATGAAACGTGCTGCCGGCCACAAGCCCACAGCGATTGCCCCCACGGTAATGAGTGCTAATGTTTCTTTATTCTGGCGTTTCCAATGGCGAAAACGCTGGTCGATGCACTGATCATTGCCTGAATGCAATGACGCAGATCAATCGACCATCAAAGAGTAGTCCTGTTCAGCCAGTATAGTCGTGTGGTCTATTGTCGCGTGGCGGGTTGTCTCACCTGCAGAGCGAGTGCAGAAGCGGAGTCCTTGCGAGTACCTATCGTTCCTCACGCTCCGCGTGGGAATGCCGTTCGTGACGCTCCGCGTCACATCTGCGCCGCACCTCCCATGCTCACTAGCCGTGTGCCAATGCAAAGCATTGGCACGATAGGCCGTTGGATTTACGCTCGCTGTTACAACAGTTTATCCAGCGTGATCGGAAACTCGCGGATCCGTTTGCCGGTGGCGTGATAGATAGCGTTGGCAATCGCTGCCGGCACACCGACGATGCCGATTTCGCCGACGCCCTTGGAACCCAGCGCGTTGACGATGTCGTCGTGTTCTTCGACAAACAGCACGTCGATGTCGCCGATGTCAGCGTTCACCGGGATGTGGTACTCGGCCAGGCTGTGGTTCATCGGACGGCCCAGGTCGTGGTCAAGCATCGCCTCTTCCTGAAGCGCCATGCCCATGCCCCAGACAACGCCCCCCAGAATCTGGCTGCGTGCCATCTTCGGGTTCACGACCCTGCCCGCTGCGACGGCACTGACCACACGATTGACCTTGATAGTGCCCAGATCCTCGTCGACCAGCACTTCGACGAATACCGCCGAGTGCGTGGCTGCCGCATAGGCTTCGCGCTTCTTGTCCGGCTCGGCGTCGACTTGCACCTCGATGACACCGTGGGCCTGAGACGCGGCCAGTTCAGCCATCGATAGCGCCTGATAGCCGACGTACAGCTTGCCCGCTTCGAAGCGCACCTCATCCGGCGTCACAGAAGCGAATTGCGGATGCAGCCCTTTGGCAACTTCCAGTACCTGACGCTGCAACGCCTGACAGGCCTGTTGCACCGCAGTACCGACTGAAGACACCGTAAACGAGCCACCCTGCAACGGCGCAGTCGGCAACGAAGAGTCGCCCAGCAGGAAGCTGACGTTATCCACCTCGATACCCGACGACTCTGCAGCGATCTGCGTCATCACGGTGTAAGTGCCGGTACCGATGTCCGTGGTAGCACTGCTGACCACCAGCTTGCCGTCCGCTTGCAAGCGCGCCTTGGCGCTGGCCTTCATCTGCATGGCCTCCCAGACACCACCCGCCATGCCCCAGCCGACCAGCTGACGGCCCTGACGCATGCTGCGGGGCTCAGGGTTGCGGCTGGACCAGCCAAAGCGTTCGGCACCCTGTGCGTAGCATTCGCGCAATTCCTTGCTCGAATACGGCTTGTCTTCGTTGCCGTTGCGCTCGGCATAGTTGGTCAGACGCAGGCGCACCGGGTCGATGGCCAAGGCGTAAGCCAGTTCGTCCATGGCGCATTCCAGGCCGATCATGCCCAGGGCAGCACCCGGCGCACGCATGTCGAGCGGCGTAAAGACGTCCAGCGGGACCAATTTGTAGGTCAACTGCACGTTGTCGCATTGGTAGAGCATGCCGCTCCACTCCACGACGTGCTCGCTGAAGTCCTCGAAACGCGAAGTCTGCCCAATCGCCTCATGACCGACCGCCAGCAAACGGCCGTTGGCAGCCGCGCCCAGACGCAGGCGCTGAACAGTGCGCGGGCGATAACCGAAGGTGAACATCTGCTGCCGGGTCAGAGTCAAGCGCACGGAGCGCTTGAGGTGCAGTGCAGCCATCACCGCCAGCGGCAGTTGATATTGCGGGCGCAGGCCAGAACCGAAGGCACCACCGACAAAGGCGGCCAGCACACGGATCTTGTCCTTTTCCAGACCGAAGACCTTGTGCAGGTAGTCCTGACAGTTTTGCGTGCCCTGGGTCTTGTCGTGAATCTGCAAGCTGCCGTCGGCCTGATACAGGACGGTCGACGCATGCGGTTCCATCGGGTTGTGGTATTCGCTGGGCGTGCTGTAGGTCACGTCCACGCTCAACGCCGAGCTGGCCAGTTCACCTTCGAAGTTGCCACGCGGCGGCGGCAATTCGGCAGGCGCGTCATAGGCGGTGTCGAGCATGGCTTGCAGATCGGTGTGGTGCTCCTGCTGCCCGTATTCGATGCGCACCAGCGAGCCTGCATGCCGCGCCAGTTCCAGTGTATCGGCGACGACCAGCGCGAGCGGCTGGCCGCTGTACATCACGTTTTCATTGTAAAAAGGACGAAACGGCGAACCGTCGGCCGAATCGGCATCCTCATAGTTTTCGTCATAACTGGCCAGCCACGGACGATTGGTGTGGTCGATGACAGCGACCACACCCGGCACCTTCATTGCCTCGCTTGTATCGATGCTGGCGACGCGGCCGTTGGCGATGGTGCTGGAGACCACGCTTGCATACAGCAACCCTTCTTCAGGGTATTCGCCGGCGTAACGTGCGCCACCGGTCACTTTCAATCGGCCGTCGACGCGGTCCACAGGCTTGCCCATTGGCGAAAATGGCTGGTTCATTGGGCGCTCCCTCCTGTTGCGGCATCGCTCAAGGCACGGATGATCGCGCGGCGGGCCAGTCTGACTTTGAAACCGTTGTGCTCCAGAGGCTGGGCATCTTCCAGCATGGCGTCTGCGGCAGCGGCGAAGTTCTCGCGGGTGACCGGCTTGCCGACCAACAGTGCCTCGACGGCCTTGTCGCGCCACGGTTTATGCGCGACGCCGCCCAATGCCAGACGCACGTCGCGAATCACTTCGCCGTCCAGATCGATGGCGGCAGCCACCGATATCAGGGCAAACGCGTAGGACGCACGGTCACGGATCTTCAGATAAGCGTTGTGGCTGACAAAGCCATTTGCAGGCAGCTCGACGGCGACGATCAACTCATCGTCGGCCAACTGATTGTCCCGTTGCGGCGCATCACCCGGCAGGCGATGGAAATCCGCGAACTCGATGGTGCGGCGACCGGCACGTCCCTGGACGTGCACCACAGCCTCCAGCGCAGCCAGGGCCACGCACATGTCGGACGGGTGAGTCGCGACGCAGTCCTCGCTGGCACCAAGGATCGCGTGAATGCGATTAAGGCCCGTGCGCGCCGGGCAGCCACTGCCCGGCTCGCGCTTGTTGCACGGCACGCCGGTGTCATAGAAGTAGTAGCAGCGGGTGCGTTGCAGCAGGTTGCCGCCGGTACTGGCCATGTTGCGCAGCTGCGGCGAAGCACCGGCCAGCACGGCTTTACTCAGCAGCGGGTAACGCGCTTCGATCAGCGGGTGATAGGCCAGGTCGGCGTTGCTGACCAACGCACCGATCATCAGACCGCCCGAGGCGGTTTCACTGACATCCCTTAAAGGCAGGCCGGTGATGTCGATCAGATGCTCGGGCGTGGCGACGTTTTCTTTCATCAGGTCGAGCAGATTGGTGCCGCCCGCTATGAAACGCGTGGCAGGTCCGCTCAGGTTGACCGCCGCAGTGATGTCGGTCGGCTTACTGTAGGTAAACGGATTCATGCGTTCACCTCCGGCTTCGGCGCTGCGTTGTGGAACTGCGGCAGCGCCTCTTCGACGGCGGCGAGGATATTGCTGTAGGCACCGCAGCGGCACAGGTTACCGCTCATCAGTTCCTGAATCTCGGCACGCGTGCTCGCGCGCCCCTCATTGGCAAGCCCGACTGCCGAGCAGATCTGCCCGGGCGTGCAGTAGCCGCACTGGAACGCATCGTTCTTGATGAACGCCTGCTGCATGGGGTGCAACTGGTCGCCATCGGCCAAGCCTTCAATGGTGGTCAGCTCGGCGCCATCACACATGATCGCCAGCGTCAGGCAGGCATTGATGCGCGTGCCGTCGCGCAGTACGGTACATGCACCGCACTGGCCGTGGTCGCAACCTTTCTTGGTGCCAACCAGATCGAGCTGATCACGCAGCAGGTCAAGCAAAGTGGTCCAGGGCAGCACATCCAGTTGGCGGAGCTGTCCGTTCAGGGTCAGGGAAATCGCGTGGGTGGCGAAGTCCTGGGGGTTCGGGGTCGTTGCACTCATGGAAACCTCACGGTAGGCGGTCACTTAGCGCACTTTTTATGCGTCTTAAGGGGTGGGACTTCGCGAGGTTTGCAACGTTCAGGCTTTCTTGATGAGCGTACTTGTCATCGAAAGGCCGTCATCCACAGGCAGCCATCCCGCCAAGCTGCTGGTATGATGCGCGGCTTTTTCCGACCCGCAAAAATCAAACGGGCTGCCCTGCAGTCTGTGCATTGCTGTTGGAGTCGATCATTCACGACGCGCGCCGCGTCACGGAGAGCCAGACATGCTGGAAAGGCTGTTTCAACTCAAGGCACACAACACCAACGTGCGAACCGAGATTCTTGCGGGCGTCACGACTTTCCTGGCGATGGCTTACATCCTGTTCGTCAACCCGAGCATCCTCGGCGAAACCGGCATGGACAAGGGCGCGGTATTCGTTGCCACCTGTCTGGCAGCGGCCATCGGCTCGACGGTGATGGGCCTGATCGCCAACTACCCGATCGCTCTGGCACCGGGCATGGGCCTGAACGCCTTCTTTACCTACACCGTGGTCCTGCACATGGGCCATAGCTGGCAGGTAGCGCTGGGCGCGGTGTTCATTTCAGCGGTGATGTTCTTCATCCTGTCGATCTTCCGCATCCGCGAATGGATCATCAACAGCATTCCCCTGCCCCTGCGTTCGGCAATTGCGGCCGGTATCGGCCTGTTTCTGGCGCTGATCGCCCTGCATAACGCCGGTATCGTGGTCAGCAACCCGGCGACTATGGTCGGCATGGGCGATCTCAAGCAGCCCGCCCCGGTTCTGGCGACGCTGGGCTTCTTTCTGATCGTGGCCCTGGATTATCTCAAGGTTCGCGGCGCCGTGCTGATCGGCATCCTCGCGGTGACCCTGGTGTCCATCGCCCTGGGCTTCTCGCCGTTTGGCGGTGTGGTGTCGATGCCTCCTTCGCTGGCCCCCACGTTCATGCAACTGGACATCATGGGTGCGCTGGACGTCGGTCTGGTCAGCATCATCTTCGCCTTCCTGTTCGTCGACATCTTCGACAACTCCGGCACCCTGATCGGCGTGGCCAAACGCGCCGGGCTGATGGGCAAGGACGGGCACATGCCGAAGATGGGCCGTGCGCTGATCGCCGACAGTACTGCCGCGATGGCCGGCTCCCTGCTGGGCACCTCGACCACTACCAGCTACATCGAGTCGGCGGCAGGCGTGAGTGCCGGTGGCCGCACAGGTCTGACTGCCGTGGTGGTCGCCGTGCTGTTTCTGCTGGCGCTGTTCTTCGCTCCACTGGCCGGCAGCGTGCCCGCCTTCGCGACCGCACCCGCGCTGCTGTTCGTCGCTGTGTTGATGGCGTCCGGCATGGCGGAAATCGACTGGGATGACATCACGGTCGCAGCGCCAGTAGTCATCACTGCCCTGGCCATGCCATTCACCTACTCCATCGCCAACGGCATTGCCTTTGGCTTCATTTCCTGGACCGCGATCAAGCTGCTGTCGGGACGCTGGCGCGAGCTGAATTCGGCGCTGGTGATCCTGTCGATCCTGTTCGTGATCAAGCTGGGCTGGTTCAACGCATGAGTGTTCCCTTCGACCCTGCGAGCTACGACCGTCAGCTCGAAGAAAAAACCGTCCGCCTGCGCGAGTTGCTGGCGCCGTTCGATGCACCCGAGCCGCAGGTGTTCGACTCGCCACGCGAACACTATCGGTTGCGCGCCGAGTTCCGCCTGTGGCGCGAAGACCAGAAGCGCTACTACGCGATGTTCGCGCCGGGCGACAACAGGACGCCGATCCTGCTCGAAGGCCTGCCGATCGCCAGCGAGCGCATCAACGCGCTGATGCCTGTGCTGCGCGAGCGCTGGGAAGCCAGCCCGACGTTGAACCACAAGCTGTTTCAGGTGGACTTCCTGACCACGCTGGCAGGCGACGCGATGATCACCCTGTGCTATCACCGCCCGCTGGACGCCGAATGGCAGGCCGCAGCCGAGCAACTGGCCGCCGAACTGGACGTCAGCCTGATTGGCCGTTCCAAGGGTCAGAAGCTGGTCATCGGCCATGATTACGTGACCGAGAAGCTCGACGTGGCTGGCCGCACCTTCAGCTACCGGCAACCGGAAGGCGCTTTCACCCAGCCCAACGGCACGGTGAACGGCAAGATGCTCAACTGGGCCTTCGACGCCCTGGGCGAGCGGCAAGACGACCTGCTGGAGCTGTATTGCGGCAATGGCAACTTCACCCTGCCGCTGGCCACCCGCGTGCGCAAGGTGCTGGCGACCGAAATCAGCAAGACCTCGGTCAATGCGGCGCTAAGCAACCTGGATGACAACGGCGTGGACAACGTCACGCTGGTGCGCCTGTCCGCCGAAGAACTGACCGAAGCCCTGAATGAAGTGCGCCCGTTCCGCCGTCTGCACGGTGTGGACTTGAAGAGCTACGATTTCGGCAGCGTGTTCGTCGACCCGCCCCGCGCCGGCATGGACCCGGACACCTGCGAACTGACCCGGCGCTTCGAGCGCATTCTGTACATTTCCTGCAACCCGGAAACCCTGGCCGCCAACATCGCCCAACTGCACGACACCCACCGGGTCGAGCGCTGCGCACTGTTCGATCAGTTTCCGTACACCCACCACATGGAATCGGGTGTGCTGCTGGTTAGGCGCTGAGCCTCCTCTGACGGACTATCGTGCGGCGCTCTGCGTCGCATGCCGTTCCGGACGCTCCGCGTCCTCTTGCGACGCAGAGCGTCGTGAACTGCATTCGCACTGGAGCGTGAGGAACGAGAGGTTCTTTCATGCCCGTCACTGCGAAACTGTCAGAATATTTATTAGCTTCCTATCGATACGCTGGGGTATAAACCAAAACCTGAATCAGCTGCTTCGATGGGATCCTTTTTCTTGAGCTCCGAGTCTTCCGCGCCTTCTGTGCCGGTCAAGTTGTCCAGCCAGCCCGGTTTCGTCAGTTTTATCCTCTCGCGCCTGATGGCCGTGTTTGCCATGCAGATTCAGGCGGTGGTCGTTGCCTGGCAGGTCTATGACATGACCCGCGAGCCGATGGCGCTGGCCTATGTGGGTCTTGCTCAGTTCATTCCCATGTTGCTGCTGTTGATGCCTGCCGGGGATCTGATCGACCGCTACAACCGCAAGGTCATCCTGATGCTCAGCTGGGGTGTGCAGGCGATCTGTGGCGTCATTCTGTTGGTGTTCTCGGCGCTGAAGCTGCAAGACCTGCGGCTGATCTACGGCGCGCTGATGCTGTATGGCTGCGCCCGCGCCTTTACCGGTCCGGCGCTGCAAAGTCTGTTGCCGCAGATTGTCCCGCGCGACCAGCTGGCCTCGGCCATCGCCACCAACAGCGTGATCATGCGCTGTTCGACCGTCGGTGGCCCGCTGATCGGTGGCTATCTTTACTGGCTGGGCGGCGCAGAGTTGACGTATTCGGTCTGCGTCGCAGCATTCATAGCCGGCATCCTGTTTCTGGCCCCCGTGGCAACGCCCTTTGCCGGCAAGCCGGTGGAACTGGGCTCCAGCGCCTGGGGCCGGTTCACCGCGGGCATTGCCTTCATTCGCTCGCGGCCGATCATCCTTGGCACCATTTCGCTGGACCTGTTCGCCGTGCTGCTCGGCGGCGTGGTGGCGCTGCTGCCGATCTACGCCCATGAAGTGCTGCACCTCGGGCCGCAAGGGCTGGGCATGCTGCGGGCGTCGATGAGCCTGGGAGAACTGGGCGTGGGCATTTACCTGAGCATGCGCCCGTTGCAGCGCAACGTTGGCATGACCATGTTTCTCGCCGTCGGCCTGTTCGGCGTAGCGAATCTGGTGTTTGCACTGTCGACACTGTTCTGGCTGTCGTGCCTGGCCCTGCTGATTGCGGGCGCGGCGGACATGGTCAGCGTGTTCATCCGTTCGGCGCTGGTGCAGTTCTCGACGCCGGACAACATGCGCGGCCGGGTCAATGCGGTGAACATGCTGTTCATTGGCTCCTCCAACGAGCTGGGCGAGTTCCGCGCAGGCACCAGCGCCTCGCTGGTCGGCGCAATCCCTGCCGCAATCATGGGGGGTGTCTGCACGCTGGGCGTGGTCGGCGCCTGGATGACGGGCTTCAAATCGTTGCGTCAGGTCGACCGTTTTGCCGACGCCTCGCCGCCGGACGTGCTCAACGCGCAGCCCGTGAAACAGGCCTGACAGCGGCAGGTTTCAGCAAAACACAGCCACGGCACAGCTTGGGCGAACCAATCAGCCCCGTTACACCTCTATACCCTCGCATTCTGCACACGACGCTGGCCGGAACGCCGGACTGGCGTATTCGCGTATCAGCAGCGACACTCATTGCACGAAAAGAAGAGGGATCCGACATGCTCTGGAAAAAAGGCCGACGCAGCGACAACGTAGTCGATGCGCGCGATGGCGGCAGCAGTGGTGGCGGCGGCGGTGGCATGCGCATCGGCGGCAAAGGGCTGGGTATCGGCGGCATCGTGATCATCGTCGCCATCGGCCTGCTGACCGGCCAGGACCCGATGCAGATTCTCGGGCAACTGACCGGTCAAGTGACCGAGCAGAGCGCCCCGCCCAGCGCGCAAACGCGTGAAGCGCCGCCGGCCAACGACCAGCAGGCCGAATTCGTGCGCAGCATCCTTGGCGATACCGAAGACACCTGGCGCGCCGTATTCGCCCAGAATGGTCGCGAATACAAGGACCCTACGCTGGTGCTGTTCAGCGGCCAGGTCAACTCCGCCTGCGGTCGCGCCACGTCGGCAACTGGTCCGTTCTATTGCCCGGCTGACCAGCAGGTCTATCTGGACATGGAGTTCTTCCGTGAAATGGCTCAGCGCTTTTCCGCCGCTGGCGACTTCGCTCAGGCTTACGTGATCGCTCACGAAGTCGGGCACCATGTGCAGACCCTGCTGGGCATTTCCGCCAAGGTCGACAAGGCTCGCCAGGCCGGACAGAAAATGGAAGGTGCCAACGGTTTACTGGTCCGCCAGGAGCTGCAAGCGGACTGCTTTGCCGGTGTTTGGGCCTACAACGCACAAAATCGTTTGAACTGGCTCGAGCCGGGTGATATTGAAGAAGCATTGAACGCGGCCAACGCTATCGGCGATGATCGCTTGCAACAGCAAAGCAGTGGTCGAGTCGCTCCGGACTCCTTCACTCACGGCACGTCTGCACAGCGTGTACGCTGGTTCAAGGCAGGCTTTGCCCAAGGTCAAATCAATCAATGCGATACATTCGCCGCCAAGAGTCTCTGAGCACATGATTAAACCGCTTCTGGTCCTGTTGTTGAGCACTGCCTTCGTGAGCCTCGGGGCGCATGCCGAGGATCAAGCGGTCAATTCCATCAGCCCGGATCGCCTCGCCATCAATGGCGCAGAGGCGACCCTCGGGCTGAGCCAGGAGTGGGTACATCCCAAGCCGAAGATCGAACGCGTAGTGATCGTCCTGCACGGTCACCTGCGCAATGCGCAAACCTACCTGCGCAGCATCGAACGGGCGGCCAACCAGTCCCGAGAGCGCGGCAAGACCTTGCTGATCGCCCCGCAATTTCTGGATGAAAGGGATATCGTTGCGCACCACTTGCCTGACTCGATCCTGCGTTGGCGCCAGAACAGCTGGATGGAAGGCGCGACCTCCACCGATCCCAAGCCGGTCAGCTCGTTTCTGGTGCTGGACCACATCCTCAAGCGCCTGAGCGACAGCAAGCTGTTTCCCAACCTGAAGGAAATCGTCATTGCCGGGCACTCCGGTGGTGCCCAGGTGGTGCAGCGCTACGCGATGATCGGCGGCAAGGAAGACGCCCTGCTGCAACGTGAAGGGGTGAAGCTGCGCTACGTGATCGCCAATCCGTCGTCCTACGCTTACTTCGATGCGGAACGGCCTGAACCGGTAACCGCGCAAAGCTGCCCGAACTTCAACGACTGGAAATACGGCCTCAACAAGATGCCCTTCTACTCGGGCAAGGAAAAGCCGGCTGACATCGAGAAGAATTACGTGAAGCGCGACATCACTTACCTGATGGGCGAGCTGGACACCGACCGCAACCACCCGGCACTGGACAAGACCTGTGCCGCCGAAGCGCAAGGCGCCTACCGCCTGATTCGCGGGCAGAACTACTTCAACTATCTGCAGAAGCGTCACCCGGAAGGGCTGAACCAGCGCCTGGTGATCGTGCCTAAAGTCGGCCACAACGGCGACGGGATCTTCACCTCACCGCAAGGCCAGGCGGTACTGTTCAAGCCGTTTTGAGTGATATTGATATCGAGTGGTATTGATATAGCTATCGTCCCCACGCTCCGCGTGGGGACGCATTTCTGGACGCTCTGCGTCCTCATGCCGACGCGAATCATTGGCACTATCGGCAGCTCAGATCACCCCAGCATCCCGCGCAGCACTGTGCAATCCTGCGCATGCCAGTCCGTCAGCTCTGGCCATGGGTTGTCCTTCAGGTTGACCAGAACGGTCTTGGCGCCCGCCGCACGGCCGCAGTTCAGGTCATGCATGTAGTCGCCGATCATGACCATCTGCTCCGGCTCGACACTCCAGCGAGTGGCCAGCTGCAGCAAACCTGCCGGGTCCGGTTTTGGCGTCGCCTCGTCGCGGCCCAGCACATCCTCGACGGCAAAGCAGTCATCCAGGCCGATAGCCTTCAAGGTGATATACGCCAGCTCCTGAGCGTTACGGGTGAGTATGCCCAGCTGATAGCCGCGCGCCGACAACTCGCGAACCAGCTCGACCGCGCCTTCGGCAGGCTGCGAAGCCAGTGCCAGCTCGCGTTCATGCTCCAGCAGCCAGGCGTGCTTGGCCGCCGATTCCTCAGCGGGCAACGCAGCAAGATGCCCAAGAATGTCGTCGTCCTGGGGGATGCCCAATTCACGTTTGATGGCCGGGAAGTCGTGGATAGGGACGGTCAAGGTACCGTCCATGTCGAACACCCAGTGCCGTATACCTTCGAGTGTCATGCCCAATCCTTACGATGGCGGATCAGCCCTTCCTGACTGACGGATGCGACCAGTTGCCCGGCACGGTTGAAGATACTGCCGCGCGAGAAGCCGCGCGAGTTGCCTGCCCAGGGGCTGTCCATCGCGTAGAGCAGCCAGTCATCGGTGCGCAGGTCGTTGTGGAACCACAGCGAATGGTCAAGGCTGGCAACCTGCATGTCGCGCTGCCAGACGGTTTTGCCGTGTGGCAGCAATGAGGTGGTCAGCAAGTTGAAGTCAGAGGCGTAGGCGAGCATGTAACGATGCAGCGCCTGCACGTCCGAGAGGCTGCCATCGGCGCGGAACCACACGTATTTCACGGGCTCGCCGGGCTTGGGATCGTAGGGATCCTCGGAGGTCACCGGGCGGAACTGGATCGGCTTGGGGCGCAGAAACTTGTCGTGCATCGCTTCGGGAATCAGGTGCGCGCGGCGGGTCAGCAACTCCAGCTCGGACGGCAGGTCTTCCGGGCCGACAATCTGCGGCATCGTCGCCTGGTGCTCGAAGCCCTCTTCGTCGTACTGGAACGAAGCGCTGCAGGTAAAAATCGGCTTGCCCTTCTGAATGGCAGTGACGTGGCGCGTGCTGAAACTGCCGCCGTCACGTACGCGGTCCACCTGATAGACCACCGGCAAACCGGCATCGCCGGGACGCAGGAAGTAGCCGTGCAGCGAGTGAACATGACGGTCCTCTTCGACCGTCTGACTGGCGGCGGACAGCGACTGACCCAGCACCTGACCACCAAACAATTGGCGAAAGCCCAAATCCTGGCTATGCCCGCGGAACAGGTTTTCTTCAATGGCTTCCAGCGTCAGCAACTCAACCAGATCATCCAGCACTTGGCTCATTCTCATTCCTCTCGTACATCGACTTTGCACTGGTACGGCAACAGCAGTCGCTGCATTTTCCGACAGGCCTCGGGCCCATCCCACTGGAACGGAATGATACAGACTTAAGATGGTTGGCTTAATTCAATCTGCACCCTGATCAAGGCTTCAGCGTCTTGAGCCACTGCTCATGGCTGATCCGGTACAGCACGTGCGGCTTGAGCGGGTGGCCGTCCTCAAGGTTCGGGTGATCGAAACTGCCGGACTCATCCTGCTGCATACCGATTGCCTGCATCACCTTTTGTGACGGCTGATTATTGACCGCCGTGAACGACACGATCTCCTTCAGCTCCAGGCGCTCGAAACCACAGCCCAGCGCGGTCCATGCCGCCTCGCTGGCAAAGCCCAGGCCCCAGTGGTCATAAGCCAAGCGCCAGCCGATCTCCACGGCCGGTGTAAAAGGCGCCTTGAAACCCACCACATGCAGCCCGGTAAAACCGATGAACTCGCCGGTGTCCTTGCGCTCCAGCGCCCAGAGCCCGAAACCCAGTTCGGCAAAATGACCGCGCAGCCGCCCGATCATGGCAGCACTTTCAAGGTGGCTCAGGGGCTTCGGAAAATAGCGCATGACGCGAGGGTCCGCACTCATCCGGGCGAACGCCGGCAAGTCATCGTCACGCCACTGCCGCATCCGCAGTCGGGCGCTATCAAGCTTGAGTATCGGTTCCATCGATTCCCCCGTGTCACGAGACATGAATGGGCGTCAGTGCAGCCGTCTGCTACGCCACACAACTGGGCGTACGGATGCTTTACTGGCACTATCGGGCTTCGGCCCTTCAACGGACGCAAAATGTCCCTACCGCTTATCTACCACGAAGACTACAGCCCGGACTTCCCGGCGGATCATCGCTTCCCGATGGACAAGTTTCGTTTGTTGCGCGATTACTTGATCGACAGCGGCCTGACCAGTGACGTTCAATTAATGCGTCCCGAGTTATGCCCGGCGGACATTCTGGCGCTGGCTCACGATCCTTCCTACATCAGCCGCTACCTTAGCGGTGATCTGTCGCGCGAAGACCAGCGGCGTCTCGGACTGCCGTGGAGCGAGGCCCTGGCACGCCGGACCATCCGTGCGGTAGGCGGCTCACTGCTGACGGCCGAACAGGCCCTCACGCATGGCCTGGCGTGTCATCTGGCGGGCGGCACCCACCATGCGCACTATGACTACCCGGCGGGTTTCTGCATTTTCAATGACCTGGCGGTGATCAGTCAGTACCTGCTGCAAAGCGGCCGCGTGGAGAAGGTCCTGATCTTTGACTGCGATGTGCATCAGGGTGACGGCACGGCGCGTATTCTGGCCGATACCGAGGACGCCATTACCGTCTCGCTGCACTGCGAAAAGAACTTCCCGGCACGCAAGGCGCAGAGCGACTGGGACATCCCGCTGCCGATGGGCATGGGCGACGCCGATTACCTCAACGTGGTCGACGACCTGCTCAACTACCTGCTGCCGTTCTACAAGCCGGACCTGGTGCTGTACGACGCAGGCGTGGATGTCCACAAGGATGATGCGCTGGGCTATCTGCAGCTCACCGACCAGGGGCTGGCCAATCGCGACGAAGCGGTGCTGCGTCATTGCCTGGGCCGCGACATTCCGGTCATGGGCGTGATCGGCGGTGGCTACAGCAAGGACCGCCAGGCACTGGCAAGGCGCCACGGGATCCTCCATCACAGTGCGCAACGGGTCTGGAACGACATGGGCTTGTGACCCTGCGCGGGACTTCGCCTCAGTCGCAGCGCATGACGTGCGCCACACCTTGAAAGAGCGCTCGGGTAGAATGCCCCACCCCTCTGCTATCGATCTTCGCTGACCATGACCGACCTCGCCCCCTCCACCGCCCGAACCGTCGCCATCATCGGAGGCGGCCCTGCGGGGTTGATGGCAGCAGAAGTGTTGAGCCAGGCCGGACTGAAGGTCGATCTGTACGACGGCATGCCATCGGTTGGGCGCAAGTTTCTGCTCGCCGGGGTGGGCGGTATGAACATCACCCACTCCGAGCCTTACCCGGCTTTTCTGGCGCGCTATGCCGAACGTTCGCCGATGATCGAACCACTGTTGCGCGGCTTTGACGCTGATGCCCTGTGCCAGTGGATTCATGCGCTGGGCATCGAGACCTTTGTCGGCAGCTCGGGGCGCGTGTTTCCCACAGACATGAAAGCCGCGCCCCTGCTACGCGCCTGGCTCAAGCGGCTGCGCGATGCCGGTGTCACGATTCATACGCGGCATCGCTGGTCGGGCTGGAACGCTGATGGCAGCCTGCGTATCACGAATGCTGACGGTGAACTGGCGATCAAACCTGCAGCCACGTTGCTGGCGCTGGGCGGCGCCAGCTGGGCGCGGCTGGGGTCTGACGGGGCCTGGCTGCCATGGCTGCAGGCAAGGCAGGTCGAGGTTGCGCCTTTGCAGGCCGCCAACTGTGGTTTCGAGGTAAGCGCCTGGAGCGACCTGCTGCGCGACAAGTTTGCCGGTGCGCCACTGAAAAATATCGCGATGGGCCTGCATGGCCATGCCCTGCGTCTGGGCGAATGTGTGCTGACCGCGACGGGTGTGGAAGGCAGCCTGGTGTATGCGCTGTCGGCGCAGATTCGTGAACAGATCAACCTTCACGGCTCAGCGGTTGTGGATATCGATCTGCTGCCCGGCAAAGCGCTGTCGGACGTTCAAAAAGCCCTGAGCAAACCACGCGGCTCACGTTCGATGTCCAAGCATCTGCACAGCCAATTGGGGCTGGACGGCGCAAAGGCCGCGCTGTTGCGCGAGCTGGCGCCTCTTGAAGCGTTTGCCGATCCGCTGTTGTTGAGCGAGGTGATCAAGGCGTTACCACTGCCCCTGATCAAACCACGCCCCATCGATGAGGCCATCAGCACCGCAGGGGGCGTTACCTTCGAGGCCATGGACGAGCGTCTGATGCTCAGGCAATTGCCCGGCGTATTCTGCGCCGGTGAAATGATCGACTGGGAAGCGCCGACCGGCGGCTACCTGCTGACCGCCTGCTTCGCCAGCGGCCGCGCTGCGGGTTTGGGGATGGTCGAGTGGCTGCAATCGCGCTGATCATGATCGTCGCCACGCTCCGCGCTTATTGTTATGTAAAAGTCCGCTTTTGATTCTGCCCGAAGGGCGTAGGAGCGAACCGGGCGACGCTTCGCTTGTTCGCGAAGAGGGTGTTTCAATCGATGCATTTTCGGCGATTATGCAGGCCCCTTCGCGAACAAGTTCGCTCCTACGGCCTCCGGCCAGAATCAAAAACGAACTTGTGTATAGCAATGAGCGCTCCGTCCGCGTTGAATGCGCACTGCGCTTCAAGGCTTCTTCTTGCGCGGACCCGTGTTGAAGACCGGCACTTTACGCACCGGCTTGACCACCGGCGCAGGCTCGGACTCGCCGCTGTCGACCCATTTGCCCAGGTTGCGCTTACTGCCCGACACCTTGGGTTTCTTCGGTTTCTTGGGCTTTTTCAGAATCTGGCCGCTGGCATCCGTGCTCGGCACGCGATGCTCCGGTTCGAAATCCTGCTCTTCCTTGCGCTCCAGGGTCTGGCGGGTCAGCACTTCGATGGCTGACAGCAACTCAACCTCATCGGCACACACCAGCGAAATCGCCTCCCCCGTCAGCCCCGCACGGCCGGTGCGGCCAATACGGTGGATGTAATCCTCGGCCACGATCGGCAGGTCCAGGTTGACCACGGTCGGCAGGTCATCGATATCCAGACCGCGCGCCGCCACGTCGGTGGCCACCAGAATCTTCACTTCATTGCTCTTGAAGCGGTCCAGCGCACGCTGGCGAGTGGCCTGCGGCTTGTCGCCGTGAATGCCGTCGGCGTTCATGCCCAACCCCTGCAAGCGATCCACCAGTTGATCGACACCAACCCGGGTCTTGGCGAACACCAGCACCTGGCCCCAGCGATGCTTCTTCATCAGATGGATGAACAGATCCGCCTTGCGTTTCTTGTCCACAGTCACGACCCATTGCTTGACCGACGATGCCGCGACATTGCGCGGGCTGACTTCGATGGTCAGCGGGTCATTGAGCATCTGCGCGGCCAGCAGACGAATCTCGTCGGAGAACGTCGCGGAGAACAGCAGGGTTTGGCGCGGCTTCGGCAACACCGCATAGATACCGCGCAATTCCTCGGCAAAGCCCAGGTCGAGCATGCGGTCAGCTTCATCGAGGATCAGCGTCTGTAACTGGGAGAACTTGACCGCGTTCTGGCGATGCAGATCGAGCAAGCGGCCTGGGGTCGCGACCAGCACGTCCACGCCCCTGCGCAGTTTCATCATCTGCGGGTTGATGCTCACGCCGCCGTAAGCCGCGTAGGTGGTCAGCGGCAGATGCTCGGCGTACTGACGAATGCTTTCGTGAACCTGATCGGCCAGCTCGCGGGTCGGCGCCAGCACCAGCGCGCGAATCGAGTTGGGCGCGACTTTCGGGCCTTCCATGGTCAGCCGTTGCAGCAGCGGCAGGGCAAAACCTGCGGTCTTGCCGGTGCCGGTCTGTGCAGCAGCCATCAGATCGCGGCCCGCCAGTACCGGAGGAATTGCCTGAGTCTGTACAGGCGTCGGAGTCTGGTAACCGAGCGCTTCGAGGGCGCGCAGCAAGGGTTCGATCAGGCCGAGAGAGGCGAATGTCATGGAAATACCGTAGGAAAGATTCAACGCAAGGCGCGCAGTTTAACCTGTCCGGCGCGCCTCGGTTAGCTTGTGCGTGTCGATACGGCCTCTCGCGGCGGCGACCGGCGCCATTGCGGCAGGCCAATCAGCACCACGGCACTGATGATCACCACCATGGCCATGCACTCTTCGACACCAATCGTTTCGCCAGCGAACACCACGCCAAGCATCACTGCCACCGCCGGATTGACGTAGGCGTAGCTGGTCGCCGCTGCCGGGCGCACGTTCTTGAGCAGGTACATATAGGCGCTGAACGCGACGATAGAGCCGAACACCACCAGATACAGCAGCGCGCCCCAGCCCGCCGCCGTCGGCATATGCGTTAGACGCTCGCCACTCAAGGCACTGCCAATCAGCAGCGTCGCTCCCGCCGTGATCATTTCCGCCGCACTGGCCATCGGACCCTTCGGCA
Organism: Pseudomonas sp. SZ57; assembly: GCF_009495975.1. Lineage (NCBI taxonomy): Bacteria > Pseudomonadati > Pseudomonadota > Gammaproteobacteria > Pseudomonadales > Pseudomonadaceae > Pseudomonas > Pseudomonas sp. SZ57. The sequence goes on from NZ_WIBD01000014.1 coordinate 22,619, forward strand.
ACGGCAGGTGCTTGCTCAGCACCGAACCGAATGCCCAGGCGGCGGCGGCAAAGATCACCACGGCGGCGCCATAAGGGCTGGCCTGCAAATTGGAGCCGAGGTTCAACAGGCCGATGCCGATCAGGCCCAGCACGATGCCCGCCCATTCAAGGTTGGTGGTGCGGTTGCCCCAGAACAGCCCGAACAGCAGGGTAAACAGCGGCATGGTCGCCACCGCCAGCGCTGCCACACCTGACGCAACGCCTGCGTGTTCGGCCAGGGTCACACCGCCGTTACCGCAGGCCAGCAGCAGGAAGCCGATCACGAACGCGGCTTTCCACTCAGCCCAGGTCGGCGCCGGCACGCCGCGAAACCGTAGAAAGCCATACATCAAGCAGCCAGCAATTAGAAAGCGCACACCCGCCATCATTAACGGCGGCCATGATTCCACACCGATGCGGATCACCAGATAGGTAGACCCCCAGATCAGGTACAAGGCCAGAAAGGCACCGATGAGCAAGGGTGAAACACGAACGGATTGAGGCATGGCTAGGCTCTGGGATCATTGTTATGGTTGACCTATTGTATGAAGGCCGAAGTCGGATATTAAGCAGACAAACCTGTTTAAACCGCGCTGAAACTTACGATTCAATGCTTGTCAGGCCTGCTTTCCTTTTATTTTAAAACCGCCCATCGCTCGGTACGAGGCACGCCATGACCCTGGATAAATACGATCGGATTCTGCTTGATGAGCTGCTGAAAAATGGCCGTGCGTCTTTTGCGCAACTGGCGAAACTGGTCAACCTGTCCGCGCCCGCGGTGGCCGAGCGGGTCGCCAAGCTGGAAGCCAGTGGCGTGATTACCGGTTACGAGGCCAAGGTCGATCTGTCGAAAGTCGGCCTGCCGATTCAATGCATCATCGAACTGCGCATGGGCAGCCATGGCAATCAGCAGGCCTACAAGGACCTGTGGAAAGTCCCCGAACTGATCCAGTGTTACCGAGTGACGGGCGACCCGTGTGTGATCATGCGCGCGGCGGTCGATTCGATGCCGCACCTGGAAGACCTGATCAACCGAATCGCCAAGTTTGGCTTCAGCAAAACGTCAATCGTGCTGTCAACGGCAGTGGAACGCAGCCTGCCGGCCGATTACTTGATCAACAACGGCAAGCAGGAGCACTGACAAGAACAGGTCAGAGGCCGCGCTGGCGCTTCAGCGTTTCGCTGATCTTCGCGGCGGGGACTTTCTGCAGGGAGCACAGCATTTTGTGAGAAATGGCAGAGATGCCGTGGGTCTGGCGCAATTCGTTGGTCAGGTACGCCGTCAGGTTGGCCGCCATTTCCGCATCGGCCATCGCCCGGTGAGCCTTGCCGGTGTCGGGCAGGCGCGCATAACGGGTCAACGTGCCGAGCTTGTGGTTCGGTGCGCCGGGCATCAGCCGTCGGGCCAGCAGCAGCGAACAGGCAAAGCTCTGTTCGCGCGTGCGCTCGATACGCGACAACTCGTAATCCCAGAACTTCTGGTCGAACGAGGCGTTGTGCGCCACCAGCGGTGTTGAACCGACGAAATCCGCCACATCGCCCATCACCCTTTCGGCGCTGGGGGCGGTACGAATCATGTTGTTGCTGATGCCGGTCAACCCTTCGATGAACGCAGGAATACGCACGCCCGCATTCATCAGGCTCTGAAAGCGCTCGACGATACGCCCCTGCTCCATGATCACCACCGCAATCTCGGTCGCCCGGCAGCTATGGCCCGGGGAGATACCGGTGGTTTCAAAGTCGATGACTGCAATACGTTCCAACACTGGCCTGGCCCTGTAAATTCATTTCAACAACAACGCGCCTTCAATCGGGACGTAACGGCTGGCGGCGCGGATCAACGAGTTCGCGGTCAGCCCCGGTACGCCGTAGGCGACCGCCTCGACCCCATGCTTGCTGATCACGCGTTCGAGCAACATGTCGAAATCGCCATCACCGGACGCCAGCACGACTTCGTCCACTTGCGGCGCGAAATCCATGATATCGATGGTGATGCCGACATCCCAGTCCCCTTTGGCCGAACCATCGCTGCGCTGGATGTACGGCTTGAGCCTGACCGTGAACCCCAGATTGCGCAGGATCTGCTGGAACTGCTGTTGCTTGCTGTCGCCACGATCGATGGCGTACGCAAACGCGTGAACGATCTCGCCGCGCTTGCTGATATCCGCCCACAAGGCGGCGTAATTGAAATGACAGCCATGCGCCTGGCGCACGGTGTAATACAGGTTCTGCACGTCGGCGAACACCGCGATCTTCTTCACCGCAATTCCTCATGGCGGGCAACATGCCCACGGGTTACAGCGATCCGGAACGTGAATCGGCGCCCAGTATGCCAGTTTGAGGAAGGAATTGAGGGATGGATCGGTACCGGCCGCTGTGAAGCCCGTGCGTCATGGCACAGATTATCGTTCCCACGCTCCAGTGCTCATCGTTATACACAAGTCTGCTCTTGATTCTGGCCGCAGGCCGTGGGAGCGAGCTTGCTCGCGAAGAGGCCGGTAACCCCTGAAAATGGAGCATCTGTACCATCGTATTCGTGAGCAACGCGGATCGCCGCCCCCGACCTGCGGGCAGAAGCCCGAAAGTCACGCTTTTCGGGCTCTTGGAGATTTGTGCATAACGATGAGCGCTGGAACTTGAAGAACGACCGTCACATCCTCAAACGAACGAATCATCGTCCGAGAAACTGTCGCCGCCATCGTCGAAATTATCGTCAGCCGTGTACTGCTGATCCGGCTGTCCCCAACCCCCCTGATCATTGGACAAGCCGGTGTCCTGAGCCTGTGGCGCGTCATGAATGACCTCGACGATCTCCTGCGGCTGGCTGTGGTGGCTGAACATGCTACTGATACCTTCTGCCAGCAGCACACCGCCCGCTACACCGGCCGCGGTCTTCAGCGCGCCGCCAAGAAAGCCACTGCCGGCAGCCGGAGCCGGCGCGGCATAACCACCCTGCGGCGCTGCGGGCGCAGGTGCAGGATTGAAACCACCACCATCACGCCAGCCGCCACTGGAAGGCTGGCTGGGTTGCGGCTGCGATGCGCGCGGGGCGCTGCTGCCAAAGATACTCGACAAAAACCCGCCACTCGCTGGCGCGGATGAGGCTTGCCCCTTGGCCTGCTGGAGCTCGGCCTGCAACTGCTGAATCTGCTCGTCGCGCTGTTTTACCTGCTGATTGAGCTGATTGACGGCTGCTTCCTGCACCAGAATCGCCTGCGTCATGTAATACGGCGCAGCGGGTTGACGGGTCAGATGCTCCTTGATACGCGCCTCGGCCGCAGCATCTCGCGGGGCGGATGCCGTTTCAGCGTCTTTCAGTTTCGAGAAAAGACCGTCAATCAGGGTTTGCTCTTCGCTGTTCATGACCACCTCACTGAGTTGCCACTGGAATTCTTCCCTGCCGCAATGGCAGGACCATGTGCAGAAAATGGGGCCTCATCGACGCGCTTCAATGACATGAAGAAAAAGATAACAAGGCGTGCGCCGAAAACCACTGCGCTTGGTTCGACAGGGGGCATGGGCTAAAGTGTGCGCCTGCTTTTAGCCTGCGATCTATCTCCATGAACCCGTTGAACATCATCCAGGATTCGCTTTATTTCTTTCGGCGTAATCTGGGCAGCATCGCGCTGCTGTGCCTGCCTGTCGTGATCCTTGAGGTACTGGCCAAACAAGCGCTGGGCAGCGCCATGTCCGCCGACACGTCACCTGCCTACGCATTGGTGATCGGGCTGTTTTTCTACCCTGTCTATACGGCCGCGCTGATCCTGTTTCTCGACGCACGCAGCCGTGGCGAGGACGTACACACCCGCGATGTACTGGCCATGGCCGTGCGCCTGTGGCCGACCTTCGCCGTGCTGTCGGCCATGAGCACCCTGCTGATCATGTTCGGCCTTTCACTGTTCGTCGTACCCGGCATCTGGGTGATGATCAAACTGGCGTTCAGCGAGTACCTGCTGGTTCTGCGCAAACTCACGCCGTTCATGGCCATGCGCGAAAGCATGCAGATGACCACCGGACACTTCACGCGCATTCTGGTGTGCGTGCTGAGCGTCTACATTCCCCTGTGGCTGCTCGAGGGCGCCAGCCTGTACCTGTTTCCGGAACCGCAAAGCGCAGCGGTTTCCGTAATCACCGACAGCATCGGCAGCTTCCTGCAGCTGTTCACCACCATCGTGACGTTCCGCCTGTTCATGCTGATCAGCGAGCCCGCGCACCGCGCCTGAAGCAAAGGCTGACGTCAGGCGCGTCGATTCGGTATGCTCAATGCCGAATCCCTCACTGAGCGCCAGGCGCTCCAAGTCGAGCCGATGCCCCGTTTACTGCTACGTCTGACCCTGTACGGCTTGCTGCTGGTCGCCGTATTGCTGTTACTGGTTTTCCAACTGACCTGGCGTCCTCCAGCCCGTGAATTACTCACGGCCAGTTGCAACCCTGCGGTCGAGGCACCGAAACTGGTGCCGGGGCAAGCGCTGAAAGTCATGACCTGGAACATCCAGTACCTGGCGGGTAAACGCTACGTGTTCTGGTACGACATGGCCGACGGCAGCGGCCCGGACGAACGCCCGACCCATGAAGACCTTGCCTACAATCTGGATGAAGTGGCGCGGGTCATCCGTGACGAACAGCCCGACATCGTGCTGCTGCAAGGCGTCGACGATGGCGCCAAGAACTCCGACTATCAGGATCAGCTGGCGCTGATCAAGGAACGTGTCGCGGACCTCTACCCGTGCAGCACGCAGGCCTTCTACTGGAAGTCAGAGTTCGTACCCAACCCGCATATCTGGGGCAGCGTAGGCAGAAAACTGGCGACCCTCAGCCGCTTCCACATCGACAGCGCCGAACGTATTCAACTGCCGGTGCCCGACGCCAACATCATCAGCCGTCAGTTCCAGCCAAAGGATGCCTTGCTGGTCAGCTACCTGCCCTTACGTGACGGCGGCAAACTGGCCGTCATCAATACCAGCCTGACCACCGCCAGACACGCCGGCGACACCGCACAAAAACAGGTCGCGGCCACAGAAACACAGCTGGACAAGCTGGAAAGCGGCGGCACGCCCTGGCTGATCGGCGGCGACTTCAACCTGCTGCCGCTGGGCCAATACCAGCGCCTCCCCGAGCAGCAGCGCCTTGGCTACGCCGCCGACAGCGAACTGCACGAGCTGTGGGACAAATACCCGATGATCCCCGACAACGCCGAATCCAGCGGCATCGACCGCAGCAAATGGCTGACGCGCTTCCCCAACGACAGCCGCATCAACGGGCCGGACCGGACGGTGGATTATCTGTTCTACAGCCCAAGCCTGAAGCGGGTCAGTGCGCGGGTGCGCAGGGATGACACGTTGTTGATCTCTGATCACCTGCCGGTGATTGGGCGGTTTTTGTTGCCGGTGGTGCCTTGAAGGGGCAAAGCGCACTCAGGCTTCAAGGGTGCTCAACATCCATCCCCAGCATCGCGTCGAGTGTTTGCTGAAGCTTCGATGCGCTCTCCGTGCGTGATGTCGCCTTCATGCTCATTGCCCGCAAATATGGGCTCATAACCTTTTCCGGTGAACGTAAAGAATTTCGTTTTTCCATCAGCCGTCAACTGGGCCAGGGCTGCGTTCACTAGCGGGAGAGACCGATCGTCAGGCTCAAGCGCGCGGTCATACCCATCAAACTCGATGCCCATAAAGTTGGCCTCATCAGCATCATCCGTGTAACAGCGCGCGACGAGGGACAAGGTGCCTTCTGTGAAGTAGTACATATCGTACTCGTAGTAGTAGTCGTAGAGGCCGTCCTTATCCTGCTCGCTGGCGTCGATATGGTGATACCGCTCCATGAGGATTGAACCCGGGCCTTGGCATGTCCACTGGGGTTTGAACTCGCGTTTACGGTTGTCATCCCGTGAGAAGATGGTTTTCATCCAGCGCTTGATAAAGGATTTGAAAACAAATCTGGCAGTGTTCAATGTCTTTCCCTGGTTACCCGATTGCTCGGCGACGTTCCGCGATCGATTCCTGAGTATTCGCGTGGTTGAAAATACCGGAGCCAAGCGAAAATGGCAGCCCTGTAGCCGTCGATAAGCTGGCGAGTCACCGAGCATCTGAATGTCGTCCTTCAGCGTTCGACAGGGTCAAAACAGTTTGAACGGTTTCTGAGCGCGCTCGCCTAATGATTAGCCCATGGATACTTCCATGGGCGACGTGCCAATACCGGCATACACCAAAGGGTGATCAACATGGCTAAAGACGACAAGAAAAGTAAAGGCGAAGCCTCGAAAGCCAGCAAGGACTTGAAAGACAAGAAGGCATCACCTGCCAAGAAATCTGAAGCGGCCTCGACGCTTTCCAAGTCTTCTGAAAAGAAAGACAAGAAAAAAGACGCCGAGCCAAAGAAAGCGGCCAAAAAAGCGGATAGCAAGCCAGAAAAGGCCAAGAAATCAGAAAAGGCTGAAAAGCCGGCTAAAAAGAAAAAGTGACATCTGCTGCCTGCCAGGGCGTCGCGCCCTGGCGTTCTCTGGGTATCTGAATATCCAACATCTTATCGAGAACCTCCTCGAACTTCGATAACCCTACTTCTAGCCCAACTCCGTAAACAGCTGTGCCGCGCGCAGTCGATAGCGACGGTTATTCCGGTCCCGGTGAGCCCTCAGGGGTATTTACGTAGTTTCAGCTCGACTCTTGTCGCATCCAGCCAGTTTGCTCGGTCGGCTGTCCAGAGGCTGCTTTTAAAAGAAAAGACACAACAGTTTTGCTGTGTATCGATGATGACGGGCGGAAAAACCCAGTGTGAATTGCCCGCTTCCCACGATGTTGCCTCGACCCGATAGCGGCCGTCATCTGAAAGTGCAAGGATTTCGGTGTCTTCGACATACATAGGACCAACCTCATGAAGCGGCATGCTTGCTTGAGCAATTGACGAACAAACATGCAGTTTTCAGGACTCACGCTTGATCCGAAGCCGATGACAGTCTGCTGAAGTCAACGCCTTACCGGTTTTCGAGCGAACCATGAGAGTTTCCACAGGCTGCGACGATTCGTTGTCCAGCAATACCGAATGAGTATCGCCCTTGCTGAACAGAAAGCGTTCGCCCCACTGGCGCATGCTTACTACAACAGGAAATACGGCGTGCCCCATCTCGGTAAGCACGTACTCTTTGTAAGCACTGCCATCCGACGCTGGCTGCACATCAAACACTCCTAGCTCAACCAGCAGCTTGAGCCTTGCAGCAAGTATGTTCTTTGCCAGCCCAAGGTTTTTCTGAAACTCGCTGAAACGGCGAACGTCGTCAAAGGCCTCTCGGAGGATCATCAATACCCAGCGATCTCCAATAGCCTCAAGCGCTCGGGCCACAGGGCATTCGCTTTGTGCCATCAATTTCTGTCTGGCCATGTATCTCCGACGTCAGGCGCCAACCAAATAGTGTGCAGAAGACATTCTGTCGGGTAGACGAAAAACCCACAACTGTAGTTGCAAATTAAAACCAGCACTGCTAAAAATCAAAACCTGGTTTTAATTAGAAACCACATCAGGGACGAATTATGACACTGAATACTCGATCTTCCTTGAAGGCAGGCATGGAAACTGATCGTGAATCCGGCAATACGGCAGCATTGCTTTCGCACACACCGCGCACTATCAGCAGACGCCTGATGTTCTTGTTTGCCACCACCTGCGCCTTGTCCGTTGCCAACGTCTATTTCGCTCAACCACTGCTGGATTCAATGTCAGCCAGCCTTTCGGTAGGTACAGGAGTCATTGGCATAGTCGTCACTGCGACACAGATCGGATACGCCCTGGGCTTGCTGTTCGTGGTGCCGCTGGGCGATATGTTGAACCGCAGGACACTAATCCTGACGCAGATGCTGATCTCAGCCGTGGCTTTGTGCGCGGTGGGCCTGTCGCAGAATTGGGGCATGCTGCTCGGCGCAATGATGCTGGTCGGGCTGACGGCCGTTGTGGTTCAAGTGGTCGTGGCCTACACCGCATCGCTGACGAGCACCGAACAACGTGGTCAGGCCGTAGGAACGGTGACAAGCGGCGTTATTCTGGGCATCTTGCTAGCGCGCTTCGTTTCCGGCGCAATGGCTGATCTGGCGGGCTGGCGAGGTGTCTACTTCGTTTCAGCCGTCTTGATGGTCTGCATGTCACTGCTACTGTATCGCGCCATGCCGACGTCTCAAGCGTCGCAAGAAAAAGGTAACTACTGGCAGCTTCTGGGCTCTGTTTTCACGCTTTACAGAACCGAACGCACATTACGCGTCAGAGGCACCTTTGCCCTGCTTATATTCGCGGCATTCAGCGTGCTGTGGACCGCCATGGTTCTTCCGCTCAGCGCAGCACCTCACTCGCTCTCACACACGCAGATCGGCCTGTTTGGCCTGGCCGGGATAGCTGGTGCACTTGCGGCAATGCAAGCGGGACGTCTCGCAGATAAAGGGCTAGGTAACCGCACAACAGGCATTGCGCTGGCACTGCTGACCTTGTCGTGGCTGCCAAGCGCATTTATTGACAGCTCATTGCTGGCGTTGGCCGTCGGAGTAATTCTGCTGGATTTTGCCGTGCAAGCAGTGCATGTGACCAACCAGAGCCTGATCTTCGCTGCAAAGCCCGATGCGCAAAGCCGGCTGCTAGGCGCCTATATGTGTTTCTACTCGTTGGGCAGCGGCGTCGGCGCCCTGGCGGCCACTTACACTTATGCGAATTCTGGCTGGGTCGCTGTATGTCTACTGGGGGCAGCCATCAGCGGTATTGCGCTGCTGTACTGGGCGTACCTGCAAATTCCGTCCGTGATTCATGACAAGGCAAATCATCAATGAAACCACTGCACATAGCGCTGGCTGTGCTGGTCATGGCCATCTGGGGAATCAACTTCTCAGTGATCAAACTGGGGCTGACAAACGTCGATCCACTCATTCTGGCAGGGCTGCGCTTTAGTCTTTGCGCCCTGCCAGCGATCTTTTTCGTCCGTAGACCCAATGTGCCTTGGCGATATCTCATCGGTTATGGGCTGGTCTTCGGCATCGGGCTCTGGGGAATAGTCAATCTGGGCATCAAAGCCGGGCTTTCGGCCGGGATCGCCTCGCTGGTACTGCAGTTCAGCGCGTTCTTCAGCATCCTCCTAGGCAGTTGGGTATTCAGGGAAGCACTGAACCGGTTCCAGATATTGGGCATGCTCATTGCGCTCAGCGGTCTGCTCAGCGTCATATTGATCAGCGACGGCTCGGTCAGCCTTCTCGGCATGCTACTGGTGCTGGTGGGAGCGTTGTCCATGAGTGTGGCCAACATCATTAACAAAAAAGCCAATACCAGGGATGTCTTTGCTTTTCTGGTATGGTCCAGCGCCTTCTCGCCTATCCCCCTGTTCGCCCTTGATTACGCCATTAACGGCAGCGTCGGCTACATCATGTTTGTGAACCATATCGGCACCACCGCAGTACTGTCGATTCTGTTTCAGGTCTATCCCAACACCCTGTTCGCCTACTGGATATGGAACTCGTTGCTCAAGACCTATCCCATTTCAACTGTGGCTCCGCTGTCGCTGTTGGTGCCGATTTTCGGGATGCTGGGCTCGGTTGTGATATTCAACGAGCATATGTCGACGGGCAAGGTACTGGCGGTGCTTTTGATTGTTACGGGACTGAGCGTTGGGTTGTATGGAAGACGGATTTTTGATGGGTTGATTGGGCGGGACGGCAGAGTTTTGAGGTGACAGGTTGAGCCGGTTATCCACGCAGGGGCCTGAGCTTGAACGGGTAGATAGCCCCCTGCGATTTTCCTGCTCGCGCTTCGTCGGGCGGTTTGAAAAGGCATTTCCTCAAACTATCGCTGTTGCCCTTACGCCTGATGCGTCAAGGAAGACTCCAGAGAACGTCCGGCCTACTAAGGCGTAGCCAGTGTTTGGCCCTACTACGTTCCCCTAGGCTTGACCCGCGCCGTCGCCTCCGCCACCAACGGATCATCCGGCCAATAATGCTTGGGATAGCGCCCCTTCAAGTCTTTCTTCACATCGATGTAGGTCGACCGCCAGAAGTTAGCCAGATCCTGCGTCACCTGCACCGGGCGACGTGCCGGGGACAGCAAGTGCAGTTTCAGCACCTGCCGCCCGTTGGCGATACGCGGCGTATCGGACAAACCAAACAGCTCTTGCAGCCGCACCGACAGAATCGGCGGATGTTCGCTGTAGTCGATACGGATATTCGACCCAGAGGGCACTTGCAGAGTCTGGGGTGCCTGCACCTCCAACTGTTGCGGCAATGGCCATGGCAGGAGGTTGCGCAGGATGGAGGACAGGTCGAGCTGGCTGAAATGGCTGAGCCGGGTGACTTTGCCCAGGTAGGGCATCAGCCAGTTTTCGAGTGTCGCCAGCAGTTGTGCGTCACTCAGATCAGGCCACTCGCTCGCTGAGCTTTTCTCGATATCCAGGCCGCGCAACAGTGCAACACGCGCCTGCCACTGACGCAGTTCCGTCGTCCAGGGCAGCAGTTCCAGGCCTTTGCGGCGCACCAGCGCCAGCAGCGCGTGGCTGCGGGTTGTCTCGTCGAGGCCGGTCAGTGGTTCGCGACTGATGATCAGTTCACCGACTTTGCGCTGTCGCTCGGCGCGGAATACACCTTCGCGTTCGTCCCAGTCGATCTGGTCCACGCTGATGACTTGCTCGGCCAACACCGAATCGAACAGTGCCGGATCGAACTCGGCGGCGAGGTAGATGCGTTCTTCGCGCTGGCCCTGACGACTGCCCAAATCCGCGATGACTAGCCATGGCTGTTTCATCAGCGCATCCGCCTCGGCGAACAGTGCCGCGCGGCCGTTGGCCAGTCGGTATTCGGCTCCGCCCGCTCGGCGTTGCTGTGCGACGCGATCCGGGTAGGCCAGCGCCAGCAAGGCGCCCAGCCAGCGTGAGTGGTCCGGATCGCTGACCGGGCTGCTCGCTGCGTCGCGCAGATACCCGCGATATTGCCGCGACAGTTGTCTGGCCCGTTGTACCCCGCCTTGTGCGCCGCGCGCCGCGCGTTCTGTGCCTGCCAGCAGAGTCAGGCGACTGTGCAAGTCAGCGCCAGCACCCCGCAAGATATCGCGCTCGCCCAGCAAGGCTGCGAGGTCACAGGCTTGCGGAGATAGGCCAAGGTCATGCCCACGAATGAGAAGATGGGCAATACGAGGATGAGCAGGCAACTGCGCCATTGCTTGCCCATGGGGTGTGAGGACACCGTTAGCATCCAGAGCACCCAGCCGACAGAGCAGATCACAGGCTTGAGAGAACGCTGCAGTCGGTGGGGCATCCAACCAATGGAGCTGATCAGGTGTAACACCCCAGCGAGCTAAGTTCAGAGCCAATGCCGCGAGATCGGCCTGCTGGATTTCTGGGGCGCTAAAGCTGGAGAGTTGCTCATGTTGGGCTTCTGACCACAACCGATAGCAGACTCCGGGTTCGAGCCGCCCTGCCCGGCCAGCCCGCTGAGCGGCGCTGGCCTTGGAAATTCGCTGAGTCGCGAGGCGGGTCATTGAACTGCGCGGATCGAAACGTGGCACCCGCTCCAAGCCGGCGTCAATGACGATGCGTACGCCCTCGATAGTGATGCTGGTCTCCGCGAGGTTGGTGGCCAGTACAACTTTGCGCTTTCCGGACGGCGCGGGCTCGATAGCTGTCCGCTGTTCGCTCAGCGAAAGCTCGCCGTACAGCGGACAGAGCAGGATCTGTGAAGCGTGACCAGGTGACTGCTTGCTGAGCCATTCCTCCAGATCGCGATGTACACGTCGAATTTCAGCTTGGCCTGGGAGAAACACCAGCACACTGCCCACCTGCTCTTCAAGCACATCGATGCAGGTGGAGACGACGCGAGGCTCTACATACTCTCCTGGCAGCGGGGATTTGCCCCAGACAACGTCCACAGGATACATCCTGCCTTCACTGCTCACGATCGGCGCACCGTTAAGCAGTGCGGATATCCTCTCGCCGTCCAGCGTGGCGGACATCACCAACACCTTCAGCGGCAAGTCTTCTCGGAAGAGTTCACGACCATTCAAGGCGAGCGCCAGAGCCAAGTCTGCGTCCAGGTTCCGCAAATGGAACTCGTCGAAGATAATCAGGCCGACACCATCCAACGACGGATCATCCTGCAGCCGGCGTGCAAGAATACCTTCAGTCACGACTTCGATGCGGGTCTTGGGGCCAACCCGGCTTTCGAGACGGATTCTATAGCCGACAGTTTCGCCCACCTGCTCCCCGATTTCCTTTGCCATCCTTTCTGCTGCGGCACGAGCTGCCAATCGACGGGGTTCGAGCATGACGATTGTCTGGCCGGCCAGCCATGACTGATCAAGGAGCGCAAGAGGGACGCGTGTAGTTTTACCTGCGCCTGGCGGAGCTTGGAGCACTACCTCATTGCGATCGTGAAGAGCTTTGAGAAGGGCCGGCAGGGCGGCATCGATCGGCAACGGGTTCATGGTGTCTCCGGCAGTATTGCCGAATTATACAGGCTGTAGAGGGCGTGAGGTCGTCCCCACCCGGGGACGCCGCTTAATGCAGGCGTTTCGCGTCTTTTCTCACAGCTTGCTTGAGAGTCGAAAGACTATCCGATAATTTAAGGTTATTACCAACTGGATGGCGAACTCAGGAGACTCGGGCAACAGTGACATGGGGGGGATGGCTCTGGGGACTCTCCATTAGCATTGCAGCCTAAACGTCCACCCCATTCATCAAAGAGGCCTAGTCACAACGCATAGTGTGATGAACATCCCAAGCTAATCTAATGATGCAATATTCTCTCGGATACCCTTGAGTGTTTCGACTTCACGCAACTGAAAAGCGCGAACTAAGCTAGCGAGACGAAGGTTGATCTTGTCCTCTCGACCGTAAAAAAGCCGTCGATTTTTATAGCGCTCAAATTGGCCGTTCGTACGATCTGGCATCAATATAAATCGCTCGATCGCTACCCCATTCTGAATAACCTCGTAGGCCTTTGGCATATCGTCAAGCAGCCCATCATGAATGAGCAGATTACGAACCGACTCGACCTCCTGCACCTCTTCACAGGACTCGAAAAGAGATCCCCTGCGATCATTGAGCACTAGTCGATTCCGTTGTCCAAACAGGAATTTTGACGAGGCTAGCTTTGGATAATTCGAAAAATCCGCTCGAAGGTTTTCGGTCTCCATGGCAAGCTTAGCAAGGTAATCGAGCAGGCTGTGCATTCGGATAAATAGGAAACCGAGTATCGCGTTGAGATTCGTAACGCTGGGCGATGTGCTCCACCGGAGCCCGTCGTCAAGACGAATTCCAGGTGTGAATAAGGGCTCTAGGTTTAGTATGCGATAAAACTCACCAGTGAGCTGACTCACCTCTTTTGTACACTCCTGAATAGCCGACACCAGTATGCGACAGTCATACAGATATAAAAATCGGTTGAGTTCGGGGAGTTTCGCAAACGCCAGCAATAGCTTTTCGAACTCATTGCGTCCTATTGGCGACTCCGAGTTGAGCCCAGCTTCAGCTACAAAAGTTGGAGCCATGGGCAGAATGCTGTAATAGTAGCTGATGCTGCCGAAAATTTTGGCGGCAAGCTCATCGTGTATAACTACACACTGGCTTTCGACCTCAAATAGCCCATCGCCGGACAACGACCGCCAACTACCCATTGGATCAAGGAAGAAACCCTCTCCAGCCATTCCTTCTTCGATGGCAGTTGGAACTCCATCTAGGCGAAGGATAACGGAGTTACGATTAAGTAGAGCTGACTGGTCAATTATCGTCACATCAATACCGTCAATTTAGAAAGTGGGTAAGGGTGCTTGCTAAAGACCTTGAAGTCTTCACTCAATACTTCGAGTCTTCTGTACGTCGCCTATCTTTTTCCTGATCCCATTCATACTCCCATCGCTGTTGCTCCTCATGTTCTTGAGAGTAATCTGGCCCAACGTCTCCGAACTCCACGTGCTCCAACTCACCTTGGATCTCTATCTCACCCAGTAGTAGATGGTTCGGGACGTCTGTCCAGTCACCCTCAAAATGAAGCAGCACGTCTGCTTCATAACTAGCCGTCCTTTGCTCTAGAGCGCCTCCAAGCGGAACATAGTCTTTGTCGATCGAATCATATTGGGTAAACGCGAACTGGGCAGTTACCTTGATGGTTACAAGGGTGTTGAGGCTCAGAACGACCCTATCCTCCTCAATGAGAACAATCGCTATCCTGAGCTTTTCGTCGGCAGTGTGGGAGGCAAATTTATGCCCCACATACTCAACCTGAACGTCGTCATATTCAAAATTGAAGAAAGAGCCTGCGTCGATCGTCGGCTCTTGGCTAACCGCACGCTCCTTAATCTCATCGGATATTGATTTGAACAATGCACTGTTGATCTCAAGAAGGCCTTCGGATTGCAGCAGGGCAATCAGCTCCTTTACCTTGGTATGAGGCTGAAACAGGGATAGCGCATCTGAGACTTCCTCGACGACGTGCAGTAATGGAGAATTATTTGCAAAAGCGCGCCAGCCTTTGTCTTTGCTGACCAGCACCATCTTCTTCTGGTTAGTAATCGCCCAGTTTTCCAGCGCCAATAGCGCCACGGCGTCAGGGAACTCGTGCTTTTTGTCTTTGACCGTATCGAAGGGAGGTTGAGAGTTGAAGTACATTTTCATCAACGTGCCAACGTCCGCTTCCGAGCTTGGTATCACACGTCCATTTATGCGTTTATAGAACTGATTAAGCTTATGCTCAGCTAGCTCCCTGGGGCTCACATCAGGGCCCAAATGTGAGCTCGTGAAACCGTCAACCTCTACGTACCTGCCCAAAGCCTTTAAATTGCTCCTGGCCCCCTTCAAGGCTTCACTGATCTCATAGGTCAGGTGAGTGACGCCTTCGAAATGTATGACGTCAGGCTGAATTATCTCAACCGGACTCCCGCTGAATTGCTCCAGTTGCTTGAGAATGCCGCCGTCGAAGTTGTAACGCTGACCCCGAAGTATGTTGCTGTCGAGAGTGAGGGCGGCGAAGTCAAGATAAGGTTCATCAGGGTGCATATTCAGTCCTTGGCGTACAGCTAGGCCTCAAGCAAAATTTGATCGGTACCGTACTTCGGCAGGGAGCGGCTGGGCGTGAATCTTCAAGGAGGCTGGAACCATAGGGAGGTCTTCCAGACTATCGTAGATGGTTCCGCCATCGTTGCTCCATTAATGCCTGACATTTAGTAATCGTAAGCCGCTTATAGGTTGGGCAGAGGAAACTCCAGAATCGGCGTTTTGCTTGAGATTGTCAGAGTGTGTCTGGCCCTTGAAATCGCCACATAGAAAGACTTCGCCGCAGCAGTCTTCTGCTTCACATAATGCGCTGCGTCTGGAATCAGTACGTGATCGAACTCCAGGCCTTTGAGGAGCAACGGCGTGGAAATTGTCCTGGCGACAGTCGCCCGACCGGTCATGCTTAGTCGCTGCCTAACAGCTTCAGACGCAGCGACAAGGCTCTGATGTCGGCCATCCGCAAGCTCCGTCAAAGCTCGCCTGGTGTCTCCAATGAGCTCACCTCGGTACGTCCTTGTATGCGGATGACTCCTTTCCAGTCTCATCACATCCAAAGCGTTCTCGGGGGATCCGCCAATCGAGAGCTTTGCCCACGCGGCGTAGATTTCCATGTCGAGCACGACATCAGTTGCGCCCCCTGAATCAGCCAAAACGCGAGTCACAGCATCATCCATCAGAGACCTCAATGCGTCGGATCGAGCCTGGGGAGTAGATTCCGGCATATCCCACACTTCGGCAAAGTCCATCAGGCGCTTTGCTCCTATCTCCTCGATTGACTGGAAAGCGCCTTTGGTACTTTTTGCAAGTTGATTGCAGGTGTTCCTCCAGCAGTTGATCGCCGCAGTTGAGCCCGTCCTTGAATCGAATCCATCAAAGAACAACGACATATCGAACGCATCATTGCTTTGGATATAGGTGATCGGCCCATCCCTGAGGTCTATCGGCTGCCCGGTCATAAGCTTCTGCCGGGTAGCTGCAATCCATCTGCCCAGCTCCACATTCGCCGCTGTCCAACGGTGGGGGATTTCGAGCTCGTAAGCTTGAGTGAAATAGCTTGCGACAGACTCGCTCCAGCCGATCTTAGTTTCGACGAATTCAAAAATGCCCTGCATCGGATCGCCAAAAATGACAGTCGGGACAATGCTTGATAACCAAGCAGCAATGGAATGCTGATGCTGCTCACAATCCTGATACTCGTCTATCAGCACACGGTCATAGGAGGCTTTGATAACCTCTTGAACAACCGGGCTATTCAGGATGGATACCGCACCAAGATACACATCGTCCCAGTCGGGCTTGTTGAGGTTTAGCTCCGGCCTTCCCGAGCGGCTTGGGAAGGCTTGAACATACCGTCGAGCCCATGATGCAATCGTATCGACCACCACGGTATCTGCGGGCACGTGCATTCGTCTCAGGCGCGCCTTGATGGCATGAACACCTGCGTGGGTGTGAGTGAGTACTAACGTTCTTCGGCCTAGCGCCGCAACCTTAGCGATAAGCTCTGTTTTCCCATGGCCGGCAGGGGCCACTATGGCCCTGCGGCTGAGTGAGAGGATGGACTCAGGCGTTACCATATAGCCAGTTCTCGACGGTGTTGAAACATAAGCCTATCGCCGATGCAGGCGAGCCATTCAAGATCTCCACGACAATAGGAGATATGACCCGACCGCGTTCAGCAGTCTTGAACCAGCTTTTTTCAGCAGCCAAATCGCTCATGCGAAATCGAAGGTTTGCGTCGTCGCCCACCAAATCCCACTGGTCGAAGCTCTCTGTCACATCCATGTCTGGGAATCCTTTTCCAAGATGATCCATCAGCGTAGGCTCGCTTATGAAGCCGGTCACCAAGTCGAGGAGGCTCTCGATTTGGGTGTTATTGGCTGATTGGAAGACCGCTCGCTCAGTATTGAGCTTTCCTCCATATTCGATGACCCGGACACCTTGAGCTTGGAGTTTGGTAGCAAAATGAGCATCTAGCTTTCGATCCGAGTCTCTGAATAGAGCGACGTGGTATCCGAGAGCCCGCAAAGCAAGCGCCAAGGGTGGCCCCGCTGATCCACCGCCATCGATGATGGCAGAGCCCAGTTGCTCTATAGGGACGCCACCATGCCGATCTGAGTAGTGCTCTCTGACTCCGAGCATTAACCCCAACTCCGTTGCCCCCTCACAGAGCAGGATCCGCCTGGCAAACAATGCTCGTGGCGCACCTTTCAAAACTCGGGAAATGTCTCCACTGGCTGAAGCATGCTTGATGTCGGAAACCGCCCCTGAAGAGCGAGAAACGATAAAAAGTGAGGGGGCGGGTAACTCTGCCAAAACAACATCCGAGTGAGTCGTCATTAGGATCTGACCTTTAGCGAGATGTGCGTTCTCTGCTTCCTTTTGCCATTTTTTCAACTGGGCCATCGCCCCAAGAACACGATGGGGCTCAAGCCCTTGCTCTATCTCATCAACCAGCACAATTGCCCCTTCGCTGATTGCTGAGCGCTGCACTGCCAGAGTGGCTAACCGCCTGGTGCCAAGCCCCGCTAACCGCAGCGGCACGGAACCGTCGTGTAGTGCAATCGAGCCCGAGCTAAACCCGCCGCGACCCAGTTCGAGATCAGGGTTATAACTCTCATTGATATAGGCGCCGAGTGATCGAGCCGCAGTCTCGGCAGATGTCGCTGCCCGAGCCAGCTCCGGGATGGAGCTAAGATTTGCGCTTTGACGAGCTGAGCGATAGGCATTAGCCAGCATTTGAGCAGTCTCATCGTTCGATTCTGTCATCTTCGACAGCACCGAGCCCTGCGCCCATGTCAAATGCCGTGCTTCGTCACCAGCAAGGCGAACCAGACAGAACATCGCTTTGTCTCTGTTCGATAGAGTCCTGGGAACGGGATAGCGATCGCAGACCAACGACCAAACTGGCTCCATGGTTGCATCGACCGACAGCCTTATTGTGAGAACAGGGTCGTCGGTGTCCCCAGGCTCGTCGTTGAGCTGTCCTTCGACAGAAAGACCACGAAGGTAGAGGCCGAAGCGCCCGTCGGAAAGCAATGCACGCGACAACTCTCCGATGGTGACCTCAACCTCGATATCTTCCGCTGTATTGGCGTGGTGGAAGTCGGCTTCATTGAAGGTCATCCAACGTGGGGACAATGCTGCCTCTACAGCATCCAAAACAGTGGTTTTAGCGCTATCCCCAACTCCGATCAGGCAACAGATCGACTGCGCCATGAGGTTCCATTCGAGATGTCTAATGCCCCTGAAATTCTTGACCTTCAACTGTTCAACGCGCATCAATCACCCGAAAGAAATGGCCGAATGCAATCAAGGGTAGCTGTAGCTGAAAATAACTCAATAAATCACTGTAATTGCAAGCTCATGCAATTTCGACGTAAAGGGCTTTCCGCTCCCTAGTGTCCCGCTCGGGTAGTTCGTTAACCTAAAGGCCCCGGAATCATTGGGCGGAACAGATTAAGTAGGTAAACGAATCAACCTTTCGGAACACTAGGCTCCCCGGACTATTGCGAGTTACTCCTCCTCGGCCAGTCAAACGGGATCAGCGCATACTCTGAAAGCCTATGCCAACGCTCACCCGTGGCAGCGACATACCGGTGATCATCTCCGAAAAATGCGTGCTCAATCAGCAATTCCTGCAATCCCTCCTGAGCAGCGCTCTCCTTGAACAGGAAGCCAGGTGTCGGCGCATGGCCAAGACCTTTTCGTTCTCACCAATGGTCGACTCGTCCTCGCCACGCTGCGGATAGTAGGGTCGAGGCATCGCTCGTACTCTTCATGCCAGCTCTTCAGAATGTTCTTCGTCGGATAACCCAACTGACGAATAGTTACCCCGATGCGCTTCCCCAATTTGATGTAGAGTTTGGCCGCTCGGATGAAGGGGTTGGCTGAGGCGAAATATGGGACTGTCGGATTTTCTGTGTGCGGGCCGTTAATGGCCTGCCGTGAGGCAGGCCATGCTGTTACCAGGTCAGCCTGATAAATCGATCCCCGTCACACCATTGCAAATGGTTTAAAGTCACACTTCGTTTACCCAGAACTGGATCACCGTATGGACACACAGATCACCTTGCGCGACCACTGCGTAGAATTCCTCCCGTTCAGGTTTCAGGGGTTCTGGGAGGAAGGCAATTGCTTTTTGCGCATCATCAGCCGCAATGGCAACATTGTGTTTCTATGCTGCCAATTACCCGACTATTACGGCACCTCGGTGACCAATGCCGTTGAAAGCATCAAGGCAAAGGCCATTGAAGCGTTGCTCCGTGCGTACACGGATGAAGGCACGGCGGTCATGGAGATTGTCATCAAGCCCGGGTATCTCGCACGGCTGCTGCACCGTCGGGATTATTTCGACCAGCATGCAAAGCAGGCGGCAATCGCCTATATCTGCAAACATTCGATGTGGATCGAGCACTACCCTGCGGGTGTCGGCCTCGCGCACTCGGGCTCGTATGCAATCGTGCACTTTTCTGAAAACGGCGAGCCCAGCTGGAACTATGTATCGCCCGAGTATCTGCAAAGCCAAGTGCCCGGCATTGATCTGCAGGTTGCCATAGAGAAACTGCGCCAATGGCCATAACAGATATCAGCGCTGCTAATTTTGTCGCGCACGCGCATGCCTTGCATTGGGATGGTGGCATGTCGTCCTACGTTGATGTCGCCCGCCTGCTGTTGGAGCTCAATACCATTGTGAAAACAATGGCCAAGGGCAATATGCAACACTTCCATACGCAAGAGCGCTCGCTCTACGTGCCGCTCAAGGACGTGCTCGACGCACAGCTGCCGGCCCCCGACTTCGTCAACGTCGAAAACGTGTTGCACAAGACTACAGCCTCCAGCCAAAAAACCGATCTGTCGCTGCGCAATATCTCGCAGTTGCGCAAGGCCCGGTTAGCCAAGGACATGGAGTGCACACACTTTGTCGAGATTAAGTCGGTGTTCCACGGCGAGGCGCTGACCCGCGCGGCCATCGAAGACGATCTTGTCAAATTGCTGGCCTGTGAAGCGGCTTATCAATCCGTCGGTTTTTTTGCGCTGGTAGGTTTGCACAACGATCTGCAGCGAAACAAGACCGCCCTGCAGATACTCGGCGCCCTTGGCCAGAACAACGATCCCTTCACGGTGAAGACACACCAAGGCACGACGGTATGGCTGCGCCCCGCCGGCTCCTACTTGGCCGACGAGCCCTTCGTGTATGTGTGGGAAGTCTCGGCCAGCAACATATTCACCAAGGAGAGGCGCTCGGGGTGCAGTTTTTCGTTGTTTCAAAAGCGCATTACGTGAGGGTGTGACGTTGGCTCGCCACAGAGTGCGAGTGCCGGGCTCAGCTAGGTTGGGTGAGTATCAGTGAGGCAAAATCCATCAAATTTGTAATCCGTCCAGCCCCAGATCGATCAAGGTGCAGTCCGTTGATTCCCACCGCTCTGGGGCGATGGCAATCACAGCGTAACGAGTCTCCGACCATTGCTATACGCTCATCACCAAATCGGTCGCCAATGCCTACTCCGAGCAGTTTGCAGGCGCTGCGGTACATCACTGGATCCGGCTTGAGAACTCCGATCTCATAGCTCAGTGCATAAGCGTCAAGTGTTGGAAAAAGACGCTTTAAAGCAGCGCCATAAGGCGCTGCAAGATTGCTGCAGACGCCTAACCGCACCTGCTGTGCCTGTAAGGACTGAATGGCTTCAAGGGCATCAGGGAAAGCCTCAATACTGTGAACCTCACGATCAAGGGCATCTTGAATTTGATCAAGCCGCTCTGGCCGAACCGTGATCTTGAGAAGCTCGGCAGCCTGAGCAAGGTCGCCATCGAACATCAGGAGCGTTCGAATGTCACTTGGCTTGGGATACCTACCTCCCCGCAGCCCCTCTTTCAGTAGACTGCGATAGGGATGCGTGACAGATCGAATTCGAACGATTGTCCCGAACGCATCAACTAGCACTGCTCGATAGTTCATCGATTGCTCCCGCTACGCGATCATCTTTCGAACAGAGGATCTCAGCACTTCGCACGGCGTGCACGTTCGTCACCCTCGGGCAGCCTCAACAATTCAGAATCGGGGCATATCAGAACGTAGACACTTTGGGTCAGAGTGAAGGCCAGCAGGAAGCCGTAGCGTTCTACGAACTCGGACACGTCCGATGTCCTGATCAGCCGCCCATTGAGGAATCGATCTTTGTGGTCGAAGTAGATTCTTGCCACCAGCGAAAAACCCATTATTTCGAGCTGATTCAAATACGCAGTGACCGCGACCCCGAAATCAATCCGGGATGCTTCGATCACTTCTTGGGGTGCTTTCTCAGCATCAGGTGAACACAATGAATTAGCCACTACGTTATTTGACGAGAATTCCATGGTGAGAAAAGTCTGCCAGCAATCGCTTGTGACTTAGCATGGCCGGAACCTTGAAGATATTTTGATAGCCATACCATACCCCCCAAGGAATCAGCACGAGACCGAGACCAAAGGTGGCTGTAGCCGCAATGAAGCCCCCAGGAATTGAGCCAATAGAATACAACACCCCTTTAATGACAGTAGATCTGACAATAAGGCTCATATCACCAAGCTCATACTCAACCTTGCCGTACATGTTCTCGAATGCAACTACAATGATCGATTTCTTTCCAAGATGCTTAAAATACCAAGTGCGAGGCGTATCGGTGCGCAGCGCTCCTTTATCTGATAGATACTTTGGCACCACCACCTCTTTAAAATAAAAAGTGCTGCCCTCTTCATCCTCAAGCCTCACGCGACTGTAGAGCGCATCAATATCACCGGAGGCCCGCAAATTGAAATTTTTCACAACCACTGTCAACTTCTTAAGATCAGACATGCATTTTCCTTAAGCATTGCTGGACTAATATCTGGCGAGTTCGTGATAGCTTATCTCTCGACTAGCTGAGCTATCGGCAGTCCTACATCAACTGGCTCGAAGGATCATAATCTGCGGCACACCACCTACAACATCATCAACAAACATCAGATGACTAACGATCACGTAGCAGGATCCGTTTTCCGTTAACAGCAGCGTGTATCCAGCTTCCTGGAACGTTCCAACAACCCGGCTTGTAGTAAACGGCTCACCATCTTCAAAGCGATTCAGACGGTCGTTAAATATCGCCGCTCGACCCCCTTCACCTTTTGACCGTGCGTCTAGTAAAAATCCGGTCACGATTCGTTTGAAATCTTGCTGCCCAGCTTCATCTAGCAGCTCAAGGTAATTACGCATATCAATCCAGTCAGCTATTTAATATCAATCATAAAACCGTCAATAAAACCACACTGCTCACCTGGATAACCTCTCGGATTGCTAATGAGTCGGCAGCCTTCCACCATCACATCAACATGGCTATGGGTGTGCCCAAACACCCATACGTCAGCCTTACGAATGAGCTCTGGCCAGTCATTTGAATAGGCCGGCATTAGCAGTGAGCCACGCTCTGGCCCGCAATAATTGACCAGAGGACAATGATGAGTGATGACAACAGTCTGGCCATCGAACTCCTTGGCTAGCTCTTCATTGAGCCACTCGTGGGTTCGATGATTCGACTGATGACGTCGCTGATACTCAACGCCCTATACCCCTCACCCGCACGAATCAGGCGGAAGTCATTCATGCCTCGCCTAGCTTCCTGGGATGCCTGATACTCGCTTTCGCCCGTCGCGAAGTCTGTCCAGGCTGTAGCCCCCAAGATGCGCACCTCACCTATCACGAGGGACTCATTTTCAAGAACATGCACATTGCTGCCTGCCGCCAACTGCTTCATCGACTGAAGGGTGCGGTCAATGTGGCCTTTGTAGAATTCGTGGTTCCCGCATATATAGGCGACTGGCACATCAAACTTTTCCTGTGCCCAGGTCACGCCTCGCCCTTTGGTATGAATGTCGCCAGCAAGGATCACGAGATCAGCGTCATCGCCCGCATAACCTGCGGGGAAGCCATACGGCGCTTCGATCTCTAAGTGAAGGTCGGAGTAGATCCGGACGTTCAACAGCAAGCCTCCGATTTTTTGGTAAAACGGGAAGGTCTATGAAGCTTTCCCAATATATTGATGCTGCCGGCTGAGGCATTTCGTAGACCGAACCAAGCACGCAAGGCTTTACCAAAATATTGAGCCAAGCATTTCCAAGTGCGGGCAGTCACACAGTCGCATACCCACAAAAACACTCTCTCATATGAACATACGGGTTTGAGTCGAACCATGCAAACGCGGCATACAGTCGGATTTACTCGTATCGGTCGCCCATGCTCCGGATAGCGTTCGCCTCAACACTGCGGTTCATGCGCCGCCATAGCTCCGTTCTCCAGATCGACTTTGAGGGCGGTGTTTCACAATCTCACATCAGCCGATTGGAAAGGGCTGAATCCAGCGTAACGCTGGAGAGAGTGGAAGAGATCGCCGCGCAGTTGAAAATTCATCCCCTGTCTTTGGCCGCGCTCACATGGGCGGCGAGCGAACAGGTTGCGCCGGCGCAATTGCTGGAGCGCGTTCGTCAGGAGCTAGAGCCAGTCGATGGGCTCCTCCAGCCAATCGTTATTGACAGCAAACCCGCTATACATCCCCGGATCCTGGAAGCGGAAAAAGTGCGTGAAGAAGTCCAGCGCTTAAAAGCGCTCGGCCATAGCAAGGCAGAGATCTCACGGATCATGGGGATAGCCAAGTCTACAGCTGCTCGCCACTGGTAAAAGTCTCGCCAGCGCAGCTAAGCATCGTAACGGTCTTCTTAGATTCGTCGGCGCCTGTGTCCCGGAAGAGCTTGGCTCGGATCTATTATTTCTGGCGGCTGAACTGCCTTTGGGACGTGGCTTACCTTGCCACCTTCGCTTTTGTTCATCTTCGCGGGTGGCCACTGAAGTGAACTGGTCAAGTAATCCCGGACACCGACTAGGGCTTTTACGCCGCTTTTCGCTCCAGGCCTACTGGCGACAGGTGGTCTTTGTAGCTATGGAGCAGGCGTCCGGCCAAGTCATCTTCCGAACCGCCACGTCGCCCTAGCATTCAAGCAAAGCGCATGCTCTCACCTATGTGGAGAATCCCTAAAAGGTGCTCCTGATGCGTAGGTAAATCTGAATTGCAGGCAGTCATCATAACCTTCGCGAATCCAAACCCCTTGAGATAGATAGTGCTGCACTACCCCCTTTCGACGAAAGACTCGCAGGTCAACTGGATTGGAAGCGTATGGATTGTGGAATATCTGAAGTCCGTCATGAATCTCTTCACTAGGGATGCCGACCCGACTCTCTCTTGACTCGGACTTGCCGGATTCATCAGTGCCCCAATTCGCCATGATGAATCCATCACGACGGTCATTTGACATCGCGACGGCTTTCCCCCACGTAGCTACGCAAGAAAAAATAACTGCACTAACCTCCGCCCAATCATCATTCTCGAAAATGCCTAATTCGAAAGTCGAGCCATTGTCCTTTGTGATTTCATCAAGCCTAACGCTAGGTGGGCCATCCGGGAATCGAGCAGGATCTTCGAAATACGCCTTCTCGTCTACGTAATCGTTGTAAAGCAAGGCCCGCATGGCACGATCATACTGGTGCTGGAAATCGGGCTGTTCAAACGGAGCTACAGCTATTACGAATGGCTTGCCCGGCACATGAGATAATTTCTTGTAACTTTTTTCGTATTTCCTCACTTTTGCGCTCAAGGCATTCGAAAGGCGGATGATTGCCTCGCGATTGAGAGGCCAAAAATCCTTTTTCCTTACTGCGTCACTCATCAGGCTTTTCTTGTCCCATTCAGGCTCCTTACCTTCGGCAGCATTAGCAGTAACAGCCTCAACAATAATTTCTCCGTATGCTGTCGTGAGCCAAAAGTCAGGACTCGCCTGAGACCAATTTAGGCTGAAAGAATACGATTTAAATAAACCATATAAGTAAACCTCCCAGAAGGACGAGTTGAATGTCGTCTGAAACTCATGTAAAAATTTATTATCTCGATCCGGAAACCCTTCAGCCCAACCTGACACAACCGCCCTTTCGGAGACTCGTCCAGGTACTAGGACACGTCTGAAGTTTTCATGTTGCCGTTCTACTGGCACAACTGGAGTAAATAGATCCATTTGACTTCCTTGATATCATAGATAGCTCAATGCAAAAGGCACCACCACGACCGAGACAAATATCGCAGCACAACCATCGCCTCTATCCTGACACTAAAAATAGAATATCTAAAAAAATAGGTGCGGAACCACAACCCTGCAAGCTTCCCATTCTAGCAATACAGAGCCGCCCCATATATTCAGGATCGCTCCCAACTTCCACCAGTATCGGTAGAACTCCATCGCGACGAAGCATTTCGCTCCCGGCTGTGACGCGCGGCTTCGGGCCCGAGCAGCAACAGTGTCTTGTGCTGGTTTTCCTCGCTCGGACGTTTACCGCTGTCTGCCTTCCAGTAAATCCAGGCATTGAAATACGGCTTCTCGCGCTCCTCAATGATGTCAGGGCGCAGACGGACAATTTCAGAAGGTTTGGGGTTGGCAGGCACAGAAGCTTGGGTTGGAATGGCCTGGTTCAGTTGCTCTAGGAAGTCCTTGGGCTTCAATGGCTCACCGCTTGTCCCGTCTGACCGAAGCACAGCAAGCAGGTCGCCATACATATCGCCCAGATAGTCCCGAATTCTGTACCCATTGAGCACTTCAAAGCGGAAGAAACCTCTGACTTCGCCACGGGCGGTGAGTGTCAGTATGAAGGGCGTTTCGCGAGTGGAGAAGAGGCAATCAAAGCTTGCGGCGCCCGTCGTCACCAAGAACTGCTGCATGTCGCTGCCAATTGAAATCATGCTGCGATGAAGCAGCCTGAGAGACGTCATTTCCATATAGCTCGAACCTCACAAAAGCTTGAGCTAGAGATAATGCCGAGATCAAACAGGGTGAGCAAGCCAAGTGCCACCCTACCCCTGTTAGACCTTCGTCGCAGACAGAGCACGGATCCGTGCCAGCAAGCCAACCATATGGGTAGCCACGCCTTCCATTCAAGTGCCTGCCTCTCTCACACAGACCCGAGCGCCCGCCTCACGAAGCTCTGGTCGACGTACCCCATAAAACCCCAGGCCGGCTCGTTGTGGCGAAGATAGTCAGCCAGTTCATCCACCCCGGCCCCTTCGGGAAACTCCAGTAGCTCACACATGCGGTGCAGCGTCTGGATGGGGATCCCAATCTCCTCAAGGGCATTCACCCCTGGCGGTAAATGAAGGTTCTCGAATTTGATTCTGACATAGCTGTAGTCAATCGTGCTCCGGATGCCCTTTTTGATAGCGTGCAAGCGAACCACGTCTTCCAGCAGCGCCAGCACCTTGGGAATGGTGTAGCCGAAGGTGTTGCTCACCAGCTTCAAGTCGTTGTTGAGCCCAGTGGAAAGGGTCAACTTCTCATCAGCTTTGATCCGTTGTTGACCAGCCCTGATCCGTTTTTCATCATCCTTGATCCGCTGCTTGGTGTATTCGATCTGGCCCTTCAAATAAGCAGAGTAGCTCTCAGCTCTCTGAAAGCTCGTCAGCTTGGCCAGGATGGCATCGGGCGTTTTGGTCTGCAGCCCATTCGTGGAAAACGCCTTGGGCACTAGCCTGCTGCTGATCATGGCCAAAGTGGTAAGGAAACCAGGCGCTGGCGACCAGTGGAACAGAAGCGACTCGAATTCGCTCTCGCTGAGCATCTCGACCATGCTGTAGAGCTGCTCGAACTGCTCCATCCTGAAGTAGGAGTGCTTCTTGAGTAGATCGATGGAAAATCGATCTTGGGCAAAGGCGGCCTCAAACCTCTCCTGAGAATATTCTGACAAGTGATCCGGCTGTGCACTGGCGAGCAGATTCAGTGGTGTATCCGCATCCTGAATTCCCAGAGGCACATCAACCTCTTGGTTCAGATTGTCCTCCGGAACGTCTTCCAGGCAGAACACTTTGCCCACAAAATGGATACCCATCCGGCCCGCACGTCCCTTGATGTTCCCATGGGTGAATTTGTCAATCCCGCGAGTGCCATTACGGTTGTCGTAGATGACCACGTTCTTCGCAACCGTGTTCACCCCCTCAATGATGGTGGCCGTGCACAGCAGAAAACGAAGGTCGCCGGCATTGAACCGGTCGGCGGTGTACTGTTGGAGCGCCCTGGGGAGGCCACCGAAATGCAGGCCAATGCCGTTCCTGAGGGCATAGGTATAGTCCCACTCTGGGTCGAATTCCTCAGCAACCCAATCAATGTGCTCACTCTGGAACGGACGGCCATACCCAAGCCGGACGAGTTCGCGTGCAACCTTGCCTGCAACGCCAGAGGACTTGCAGTAGATGATCGTGGCGCCTTCGCACTGGGGCGCAATAGTCGCCAACATTGCAAGCTTTCCTTCGTCGTCATTGGCATCCACACCGAACGTCTGCACATCGACAGCCACCGTGTTGAAGTCGGCGGAAATGAAGGTGTGGTCGTACCCAAGTTCAGTCAGGCCTCGAATGCTGTTGACGAAAGGCCCGGTGAGGTAGAACTGCTTGGACACCTTTAGCAGCTTGCTAAGGGCGATATTCAGTTCGATGACCCGCTCATCATTGAAGTCTGTGGTGCCACTTTTGAGCTGCTGGAAGGCCAGTTTGTAAAATTCGTCGATAACGAAGAGGTCGATGGCCTTGATGTCATCACGCTCGTTGACCCGCTCCTGGGTCAGGACGTACACGACCCGTTCGCTGCGGCATTCTTGCGAGCTGTGATGGATGATCTGATAGACCTCTCCGAAGCGCTCCTGAAGGCGTCTGCGCGTCTCATCAGCTAGCGCGACCGTGGGTACCACCAAGACGACCCGATTGAAGCGACCGAGCCCCAGTAGCGAGTCGACAATGGCACTCTTGCCCATGCTGGTGGGCGCACTGAGCACAACGTTGCGACCGTCCTTGAGCAGGTCGAAGATCCGGAACTGCATAGAGTGGAAAACAAAATCCTCTGAGAATGGCGTGCGGTAAACGTCGAGCGCAATCAGGTCACCCTGGGACAGCTCAGAAAACTCTTTCTTTAAGTAGGGGAACAGCCCAGCCTTCCTGACCATGTTGCGCAGAATGCCAACGTGGTCGGTGAATTTCTCACGGGCATCGAGCGCTCGGATTGTCAGATCTCGGCCCAGAGGGGTGGAGACAGGGTTGGACAGGAGGGTGTTGACCGCTGACAGGTAGCGGAATGCGGAGAATCCATCACCGCTCAAGCTCAACTTGGCTGCATCATAAACTTCGGTCATATGGCCTCCCTGACCTTTTTGTCCACCAACTGGGTCAACGTCTCCAAGCTCGGTGCGGGGTAGATGAACACGTCGATCGCAAGCTCGGCGAACGTTGGGTCGCGTTTCAGGTCGTCGGCAAACATTTCGAAGAGAGCTGTCGTTTCCCGTTCTAAATGATCTTCATGCCCGGGTGTCTCAGGGTCGGTGAGCAACGAGGAGTCGTACCCAACGAACAGCACAAATTTGAATCGATCCAGGTGTGCATCGAACGGGTTGCTCTCGTCCAGGATCATGTCGATGTCATGCCGCAGTAGGTACTCATCATCCTTGATGTCGAGAATCTTGCCCCGGGCGTTGCTGAAACTCTCCACGATCTCTTCGTAAAGCTGTTGGCGAATCTCCGGAAGACGCGTAGTGATGTTGGCTGCTGTGACCAGCTCACTGAAGCCGACCCACAGCTGATCGCCCTCCGGATCTCGCCTGACGATATGGACGTTTTCGAGGATCTTTTCTTCGCCCTTACCTTCGAGGTAAAGCAGACACGGGATAGGCTGGCTCGCATGCATCTGCCGTATCGTGGCATGGAGTAGCACTCGCCCCAGTAGTGAGCGGATGTCTGCCAAGGAAGCAAACACCGTGTTTTTCAGGCGCTGAGATTGCTCGACTAGGGACAACTTGTGAATGTCTGCGAGCTCATTGGGGCGAAGGAACACTTCATCCAGCCATTTGCACACATTGTCCACAATGTGTTTGTAGCGATAGCGCTTGAAGCTGTATTGCTGGTGCAGGACGTGACCATTGCGCTTAGCACATGGGGTGGCCAGCGAGTTGCGAAACGGAACCAGGATATGGGGCAGTTGCCGTTTGACGTAAACCTTGCGACCCGCCCGCTTCTGATCCTCCTCGACCAGCCCCTGGAACCACGCGTTTAGATCCGCGCGCAGGTACGATTTGCTGTCGACGGAGTGAATTTTGCGTGACAGGGCACCTTTACGGGTAATCGTATCCAGAATCCCCTGCCAGATGTTCTCCGCCGAGGCTTCGGTGCTCAATAAGACTCCGTGAAGATCATACGAGGCTAGTCGAATGTTCCTGATGCCCAGGAGCTCAATCTCGCGCATCGTGCGGAAGACTTCCCAACACGCGGCGTCAACCCAGGTCGCCACGTCCACCCCACTGGGTGCGACATAGTCGGAGGTTTTGGAATTGAGGTAATCGACCAGCTCATCGCGCCCCGCTTTTCCATTCCGCTCTTCACGGTTGATGAGCAGGTATTCGAGGGTGACATTGGTCGGATGCTCCGTGACGATCCTGAACTTCCTGGGCACGGTGAGCGTGGGCTCGCATTGCATGGACTTATGCATGATCGAGCTGTATTTGATCTTTTTGTTGCCGGCACCTGAACTGAGGACGACAAGATCGCTTCTCGCCCAAAGTGTCTTCGTGGTGGTTTTCACCTGCACGAATTCGACGAAATCATCGCAAACAACATCAATGTCATCGGTGACTTCACATCGAACACGTTGAATAGTTTTGTCCCGCAACATCTGGGTGACGTAGTAGGCTGCGACGCAATCTTGGAAGATGAAGCCGTGCTTGGCAGCGACTCCGCCAGCATCATTAGGTTCCATCTCGACATCCATGGCAATTTTAGCCATCGAATTTATGACAATATCTCTCACCCGTCCAGATTATTGATAGCACATTGATACGTCGCACATACGCTGCAACCCTAACGCCCCCCCGTTGGGTACGCATCAGCCGCCAAATGCTCAGACCTCAGCCCAACCACGAGCTGGGCCAAGCCGTGATTGCTAGCAAGTAAACCACCGCTACAACGGGTTCAACAAATATTGATCACAGCGGCGGCTCGTACTCAGGATCAAGCAAGTAAAGAGTCTCGGGCACGTGCTGCGACAACATCGCGATCAGGCTGGCACGCAGGCGGCTGTCGACATCCTTATGCAGGCGGATTTTGCCGATCGCCAACGCCATCACGAATTCCATGGCGGCTTCCCCGCGCTCTTGCCCACACCCTGCAGCAACGCGCTGAATGATGTCCGCCATCGACAAGCTGTGGGTTTCCTGAGCTCGATAATCAAGCTCCGTCGGGAGCGCGGTGCGCAAGAAAGCCCCCAAGCCGGGCGCCAGCCTGTCGCTGCAGATGCACCACCGCCGCGCTGAGCACTGGATCGTTGTATCGGGTACCGCTCAGGTCACCTGTGACGACAACGTGTTCCTGCTGACCGAAAACCAGTCGACCTACATCCCGATTGCTTCGGTTCACCGTCTGCGCAACCCGGGAAAAATCCCGTTGGAAATCATCGAAGTTCAATCGGGTAGCTACCTGGGCGAAGACTACATCGAGCGTTTCGAAGACGTCTACGGCCGCTCCACCCCAGGTATCGAAGCCGGCGTGAAGACCCAGACCATCGCCCGTTAATACCGCTTCACCCAGTAGAACTAGCCCCCGTCAATCCTCTGCGTATTCCCCATCCGCAGAGGGTTTTCGGGGGCTTTTTATTGTGCGGGGAATACCGTTTTGTTGTGGGCTATCAAAGCCTCTGCATTCATCGCGAAACTGACTAAGCACTGTCATTAGTGACAGTACTCATCGCCTCCTGAATTTCTTATCTTGGTGTTGCTGTGACAAAGCCTTTTTACCGCACTCACGTCTGGAGAAAAAAAATGGATCAAGAATCGACTCGCCCCATTCCAATGTTTAAAAATGCTGATAAGTTAGAAATTAAACGAAATCAGCCAGCAACGATCATTTTGCCCGATTATCTATCTGATGGAGTTCGTCCTGCCTACGTAGCTATAGGAATCCACCGCGAGAATGACGATGGAACTCCAGCAAATACGGTGGAAACCGCACCTTTCGTGCAGCCTGTTGCAGGCAGAGAGACGCAATTTGAACTGACACTGGAAGAGATGAACTATATAGCCGGGCCAAAAATCAAGTCACTGATACTGGGGGAACGTTACTCGCCCCAGTCAGGAGAAAGCGCAGTTTCCGCTCCTATAAAGTCAGAACGGTACACCGTTGTCGATTAATCGGCCCCTGGCCCACCAAACACCTCATCTACGTGCCTGGTTGACCTGTTGGAACTGCCAAACCCAAGTGAAGGCTGCGATCCGAGTTAATGACCCATCGCATCGCAGCCTTCGCACGCGCTCGGCAGCGCTTACAGGGATTCAGCTTTCGCCGGCACGCGCGCGAACGCAGCGATATCAAAATCAGCGATTTGGTCTCTCCCTCCCCTTTCGGTACGATGCCCTCATATGCAATCGCGAGATCGACACGATGATTTTCGGCGCCGTACTCCTGTTTACCTGACTGGTCCTGCTTCTGCGCTATCCCTCCAAAGCGTTGCCCGTTTTGCGTTGGAGCGGATGAAGGGCTTTCTTGTTTTGCTGATAGCCAGAATCGCAAGCTCTCCCCTGCCGAGGTGCCGACATCGAATCTCGTCGCCCGCCTGCATACCCCTTCGAGAGCTCTGCTATCAGGTCATCACGAGAGGTGTGACTCATACACCGCAGTCGGTGCTTTACCGCCCCCTCGCCTGGACGGCCACGCGGGCTCCCGGAGAAATGCGGGGAGTATACCGGGGTGGTGTTGGGGAATCAGGGTGAGTCTTTTAGTCGAACAGCCGTCAACAGCAGTAATGCGATGCACAGCGCCATGCAAATAGCGTTGGTGCCAGCCCAACCTACCGTGCTGAGCAATAGCGAAGGAGTGAACGCGCCAATCGTTGCAAGGATTGCGATAGCCAGATCGTTTTTGCCTTGCATCTGCATGGCTACCGAGTTGCTCTGCTGAGCATTGGCCAACAGTGCGCCGCCTCCAACATAGGTCAGGTTCCAGCCTAGCCCTAGAACGATCAGCGAAAGAATCATGACCTCATGACTGCTCGATCCCATGTTTATGGCCGCGCAACCAATCAACATGATCAAGCCTGCACAGACGGTGGTTTTGATTCCGATTTTCTGGATGATCACCCCGGTGAAAAAAGAGGGCGCAAACATGGCTATCACATGCCACTGAATCGCAACGCGAACATCCGAGAAGTCCTGATGCATATGCTTCATGTGCATCGAAGCCTGAATCATCAGCAAGTTCATGACTCCGTAACCCAAGGCTGCGACTGCCATGGCAATCATGATCGTCGGCGTGATCGAGTTACGGGGCTCATTCGTGGGCGCTCCATTTCCGCTGAGAGTTACAGGCATTACCGGATCGTCAGGCAGACAAACGGCTATCAACAACGATAACGCTGCCAGGCCAATGAACGACGCATAGCACAACGAAAACAGGGGATAGCCGCCCAAGTCTCTGAGCACCTCAGTAAGTGTGGGCCCAACAATGGCGGCAATGACCCCGCCGGCCACAACCAGCGAGATAGCCTTGGGCTTTAACGTTTGATGCAGATTATCGGTCGCCGCGAACCGGTTGAAGTTGGCAAATGCGATATACACGCCAAGCGCAGCATGGCTGAAAACCAGCAGTGGGGAATGCTGATGCTCAACGGCCCAAAAGCCGCTCAGGCCAGAGATCACCAGCGGGATAGCGCCCAGCATGAAAGCTTTTTTTCGGCCGATGCGACTCATCAATCTGGAAACGGGGTATGTCGCCAGCATCAGCAATAAGAATTGAAAGCCATACGGTACGGTCGAGAATCTGATATCGGGTGCAAGTGCCGAGCCGACAATGGCTGCCATGGTACAGACATGACGGCAGTGGTCAGATTAATGGACTGCGCGGTGAAATACAGATAGGTGCGTCGAGGCAGCGTGTTCGTCATGGACAGTGCTCATGGTGGAAAGGAGCTGCCGTCTTTTTCACAAAAAGCTCAGACATCAATGGATGCGTCGCCTTGTACTCAGCCCCAGCAGCAGATGCATGCTCGCATCTGTACGGCGTCCGCAGGCACACAGTCGACGAGCTTTCTGATTAACTGTTAGGCTATTT
Organism: Pseudomonas sp. SZ57; assembly: GCF_009495975.1. Lineage (NCBI taxonomy): Bacteria > Pseudomonadati > Pseudomonadota > Gammaproteobacteria > Pseudomonadales > Pseudomonadaceae > Pseudomonas > Pseudomonas sp. SZ57. The sequence goes on from NZ_WIBD01000014.1 coordinate 55,807, forward strand.
TTTCTATCAGTTTGACGAAGCCGCCATGCCCAACAACGCCCTTTATGACTCGCTTAAGCAGCGCCTTGAATCAGGCGAGTGGCTGGCTGGACAACGTATGCCGTCGATAAGGAAGCTGGCCTTGACTGCCGACGCGAGTTACCACGATGCGGTCTCGGCCTATGCGCGTCTGGTGAGTGAAGGCGTGCTGTCGGCTTCTCCCGGACGCGGTTACTTTGTGAGCAGTCATGCCACCCATGTAGATAACGTGCGGGAAATAGAGTGCATGAGCGCCGACCCACTGTTCAGGCTGCTACAGGCAGGACCGCACTACACCAAGCTGGGATGTGGCTGGCTGCCACCGGCATGGCGAGATACCGAATTGCTGGCCAAGGCCATTCGGCGCACGGCGCGGCTTGAGCAAAGTTCGCTAGCCGAATACGGCGACATTTCCGGCTATCTCCCGATGCGTAAACAGCTTTGCGTTCACATGAAGCGTCTCACCCGTATCGACATCAGACCCAGTCAGATCCTCACCACTCTGGGAGCGACGCAGGGCCTGGACCTGGTTGCCCGCCTATTGATCAAGCCCGGTGACCATGTATTCGTGGACGAGCCGGGCAATGGCAACCTGATCAGGTTGATTCAGTTGGCGGGCGGTCATGTTGTGGGTATAAGGCGGACTCAGGACGGGCCGGATATCGCCGAGATGGAGAGTTATCTGGCGAAGCACACGGTCAAAGCGTTTTTCTGCAATAGCACCTTCCACAATCCGACCGGCAGCAACATCAGCCCGCACAACGCCTTCAAGGTTTTGCGTCTTGCTGTAGAGCATGAGTTCTTTGTGGTCGAAGATGATGTCTACGGCGACTTCAGCCCCACTGTGCGCCAGACGTTTGCCGAGCTGGATAATCTGGATCGTGTGATCTACGTCGGCAGTTTTTCCAAATGCCTTTCCGCTTCGCTGCGCGTGGGTTATATCGCCTGCTCACAAGAGCTCATTGAGCCGCTGACACGCTTGAAACTACTGACGTGCGTTGCCGTTCCTGCGTTCTGCGAGCGGTTCGTCAACACCATTCTGGCGGATGGTACTTATGCCCGGCACATGCAGGATGTTCAACAGAGGCTTATCAGCCAGCAGGTCCAGACTCAACGCGCCCTGCGAGCAAGAGGCTGGCAATTCGATATAGCACCGCAGGGCGGCATGTTCATCTGGGCCTATCACCCGGACATCCCTAACCTGGAGCCCTTCATAAAGGGACTTGAACAACACAAGATCCTGCTGATGCCGGGCTCGGCGTTCTCGGTGTCGCGCGACTACCAGCGTTTTGCGCGAATAAACTGCACGCATTTTTCCGAGGCAATAGAAGAACGTTTTTCAGTGTAATCAACGAAGAGCAGCGTTTAGTTATCGGGGCTACTTGCGCGTGGAGCCCACTGCTCAGAAACACTGCCGCCAGCATGCCTCACGCCGAAAAGTCAGGTCTTGAACTCGTCACCGTTCTCATCAATAAGGCCATTGTCGTATTTCTTGCGCAATTCTGGATCGGACAAAATCCTGAACGCATTTGAAATCACTTTGAAACGTTCAGTCGCCTCAGCCTCGTTACCGACGTTCTTATCAGGATGATTCTTCAGCGAGGCCTTCTTGTAAGCCTTTTTGACTGCGGAGAGGTCCGCCGTCATGTCCGAGAGGCCCAAGTGCTCGTACAACGGCTTGACGGGTGGCTTGGCGGGGGCGGAATCGTCCACCTTCGCGGACGCGCCAGCAGCGGGTGTGTTGTGGGGCCGCTCTGTTGACGGCCGCTGAGCGCCTGAATTGGGCTGGGCTTTCGGCGGTGGTGGCGGCGCGCTGTTGGCCTGAGGGCGAGCGCTTGGAGGCGTTTGCGGGCGCGCTTGCTGTTGAGTGCTTTCAGGTCTCCAGGAGGGTCCCGGTGTGGGTCGTCGCACGCGATCGGTGTTCTGCTGACGAATCTCGTTGATCACCTGGTCAGCGATGTCGTTCATCAGTTTGTTCAGCTTCAAGTTGCTGGAGAAGAATGCGTAGTTCGCCTCACTGCTGTGCTTGCCATGCTCAGATTCGGGCCTGGCCATCGCGTCGGCCAGCGTCTTGCCCAGAGAGAACAACATCTTGCCCTGGCTGTCGCTGACGCCCAAAAAGCTCATCACGTTGCGCATCGACTTATCGCGCTCCCAGACAACGCTGGCCACGTCGAAGGCAGCTCGCGCCAGATTGAATCGGCCTCCCCCTTCGTGCGTTTCGACATGGGTCACCGGTTCCTTGCCGAGCAATGCGTCCAGAATCACCTCGAGGCCTTTCTGCTGGCGCTCGTTGAGCCGGCCTTTCTGCTCCAGCAATGAACTGTTGACCTGCAACGCCACTTTGCCAGCGATATGGCTGACGACGTTCATCGCGCGGTCTATCGTTGGCTTTGTCGAATCGCTGAGCGCCACTCGCGCCAACGAAGATGCAAGGTTAGTGAGGTTGATCATCTGCTTCTCCGGAAACTCATACCGCCTTGGTGGCAAGCAACGAGATCCGGTTCCACGGGATATGCAACTCTGCACAGGTGCAAAGCGCTGACGCGAGCATCAGTCAGGTGTGTGCATTACGGTCAGCCCGCCTTGGCCGCCATCGCCGTCACTTCCACCCGCATCCCCTCAACCGCCAACGCCGCCACGCCCACCGCTGCGCGCACGGGCCATGGTTTTTTGAAGAAGCGTTTGTACACTTCGTTGAAGGCAGCGCGATCGGCCATGTCGGTCAGGTAGATGGTCAGGTGCATGACCCGGTCCATCGAGCTGCCGGCGCGTTCGAGGGCGTCTTTCAGGGCTCGCAGGGTGCATTCACTCTGCTCGGTGATGCCGCCCAGTTCCAGGCTGCCGTCGGGATGGGTGGGGATTTGGGTGCTGACCAGCACGCCGTTGAAGTCGGCGACGTCAGAGGAGATGGACTCCGGGTCTGGATCGGGGGTGAAGGTGATGTCTGCGTTTGCCATGGGATCTCTGCTTTGCAAAGGATGGAAAACGCCAAGCCTACGCGAGCGACAGGTGGGGGTCGAGCCGTGGTCTTTGTCGCGGAAAGTTGAAATGCGCCGCGTTGCTCTACAGAATCGCGCCCGGACCCGGCCACGCTGTCGGGCGTTTGGGGTGAAAGGGGTTGCCGTTGAACGAACAGAGATTGTCCATGCGCCTTGAGCGTGTGGCGACGCACGTACCTGCCGGTGCACGGCTGGCTGATATTGGCTCGGATCACGGCTATCTGCCGGTGGCGCTGCTGAACCGGGGTGTCATCGCGGCAGCGGTGGCTGGCGAGGTGGCGTTGACGCCGTTCTGCGCAGCCGAGCGTACCGTGCGCGAGAACGATCTGGAGGATCAGGTCAGCGTGCGCCTGGCCGATGGTCTGGCGGCGATCGAAGCGGAAGACGCGATCACCGCGATCAGCCTCTGCGGCATGGGCGGCGAGACGATTCGCGACATCCTTGAAGCGGGCCAGGCGCGCCTGAGCGGTCAGGAGCGCTTGATCCTGCAACCCAACGGCGGCGAGCAACCATTGCGCGTCTGGCTGATGAAGCATGACTACCGCATCGTCAGCGAAGAGGTGCTGCGGGAAAACCGTTTCGACTATGAAATCATCGTCGCCGAGCGCACAGGCCCCGTTAATTATACGGCTGAGGAGTTGTATTTCGGCCCGCTGCAGATGCAGGCGCGCAGCCCGGCGTTTCTGCTCAAGTGGCAGCGTCTGCTGGGCAAGAAGCACAAGACGCTGCACAACTTCGAACGCGCGCAACAAGCCGTGAACGAAGAGAAGCGGCAGGACGTTGCGCGGCAGATCGGCTGGATTACCGCGTTGCTGGCCTGAAAATCGAACTCATGCCCGAATCGGCTCTCAAACCCGCATGATCCGCAGGTCAGGCTGTAATGCTGCCTGCATCTGGTACAGCCTGAATCAGGCGTCAACGCTGCAATGTGTGACGCGGAGCGTCACGAACTGCATTCCCACGCGGAGCGTGAGGAACGAGAGGTGTCCGGGAGATACTTTTCGTGGCGCGCGGCGCAGCGTAAATCAGCCCGGCGCGCCTTGTTTATCGTGCCAGTGCTCTGCGTGAGGAGCGAGAGGTGTCCGGGAGATACTTTTCGTGCCTATGCCCGGCGCGCCTTCTGTACAACCATCGACGGGAGTAAAACGACCATGCATTCAGACGCACTTTCCTGGGGCCACGGGCCTCGTCTGTTCGAAGTCTTCCTTGAGCCGACCTGCCCCTTTTCGGTGAAGGCTTTCTTCAAGCTCGATGAGCTGCTGGCTCAGGCCGGAGAAGACAGGGTCACGGTCAAAATCCGCCTGCAATCGCAGCCCTGGCACATGTTTTCGGGTGTCATCGTGCGCTGCATTCTGGCGGCTGCGACCCTTGAAGGCGGCAAGCAAAGCGCCAAGGCGGTCATGACGGCAGTTGCGTCGCACCGTGAGGAATTCGAGTTCGAACACCACGCCACCGGCCCGAACATGGACGCGACGCCCAACGACATCATCGCGCGCATCGAGCGTTACAGCGGCCTGGCGCTGGCGGAGGCTTTCGCCAATCCCGAGCTTGAGCAGGCCGTGAAATGGCATGCCAAATACGCTCGCCAGAACGGCATACACGTCTCGCCGACCTTCATGATCGACGGCCTTGTGCAGTCAGGCTTGAGCAGTGGCGACCCGGTATCGAAGTGGGTCGCGGAAATAGGTTGAGCGGTGAGCTCAACCCAGCGCATCGATCCGCTCATTGATCCACTCCCGGCTGCGCGCCAGCGCCTTGCGCGCCAACGTGGTCGGGAAGTGGATGAAGCCGTGCGGCGACTCGGGCATGAGGTGCATTTCGACCTCTGCCGAGTTGGCCCAGCGCTCGGCCATTTGCAGTGTGTCATCCAGCAACGGGTCGATCTCTCCGACGAACATCAGTGCGGGCGGAAGGCCGGTCAGATCGCCATACAGCGGTGACAGTGGCGGCTCGCGGCGTTTATCGTCGCTTCGGTCGGGGGTAAGCGCGCGCATGGCACCGACCATGCCCGGACCGTCCAGCACCAGCGTCTCAGGCCCTGCGGTGCGCACGCTCTTGGTCCCCGTCAGGTCGTAGACGCCGTAGTACAAGACCGTACCCACTATGCGCTCGAGCAGATCAGGTCGGCTTTTCAATTTCAGAAGCGTGGCTGCGGCAAGATGCCCGCCAGCGGATTCGCCGACCACGATAACCGGCAGGCCGGCAAACTCCTCGCAGTCTTTGCCCAGCAGCCAGCAGGCGGCGGAAAAACAATCCTCCATCAGGCCCTCGATGGGGGTTGTCACAGCAAGTCGATAATCAACCGAAACAATGGCCACGTCGCAGGCGTTAACCATGCCGACGTTGAGATCATCGTTCATCTGGGCGTTGCCGATTACCCACCCGCCGCCGTGGATATCGAACACCACGCCCCGGGGTTTGCCTTTGGGGCGGATGATGCGCACGGGCACAGGTACGTTATCCGAGCTGACCGTTCTTTTCTCGATGCGCAGGTCATGGCCTCCCGGTTTCAGGGCACTGCCGATCTGCGCTGCACGCAACAGCGCCTGAATCAGCCGGGGCGTGACGCGATTGCGAATCTGGAAACGCGGCATCCGCGCGAGGGTTTTATTAAACCGTCGTACTTCTACCAACTCTTGCTCACTGGAAGGCCAAGGCTGTTTTGTGTCCAATTTCTGCTCTCTTGTCAGGCTGACGTATGCAGGGGCGCGCAACGCGGTTTACCCCCACCTGTACCTGAGAGGCTCTCAGTCGTAGAACGGTTCAACGGATGCCCGACTGCCCACGAAAAAACTGTCCGCGACCAGCCGCAACGGTTGCAGGTCCAGGTCACTGGCTGTATCGCCGATCAACTGCTGGAAGTGGCGATACACCGCGGCGTACTCGCCCTCCTCCGAAACAGCCTGACGCACGCCATCGATACTCAACACTGCACCGCCGTTGTCCAGGCGCAACGTGCCTTCGGCGCAGCGAATCTCGATGCTCCAGAGCTCGTCGTGACCATGATCGAAATCGAACTCGGCGCGGATATCGAGATGGCGCGTGTCGGACATTTTGATGGACGCAGCGATAGGCGACTGGCAATTGCTCGGCACGCGCAGTTCGGCAGACTCGACGAACAATGGCAGTGGCAGCAGGTGCGTCACGATCGACAGGGCATTGATGCCCGGATCGAACACGCCCAGGCCACCGGGCTGCCAGATCCACGCCTGACCGGGGTGCCATTTGCGCACGTCTTCTTTCCAGTCGATCTGCACGCTCTGCAGGGTGCGGGTGGACAACCACTCACGCGCCGCTTCGATACCCTGCGCGTAACGCGAATGCCAGGCGAGCAGACCGCTGACGCCCTGCTCTTGCACCTGGGTCACCAACGCCATCGCCTCACCCAGGGTCGCGCACGGCGGCTTCTCGACCAGCACGTGTTTGCCGGCCGCCAACGCCTCTTGCACCAGGGCAAAGCGACCTTGCGGGGGCGTACAGAACGCAATGGCGTCAACCTGCGGCGCGCTCGCAAGCAGTTCACCCAGGGACCTGAAATTCTCTACCCCGGCGCACGGCTGGCCTTGCGTAGCCACGGCCACCAGCTCAAACGCGGGGTTGGCGTGGATCGCAGGGACGTGTTGATCCTGCGCAATCTTGCCGTAGCCCACCAGACCGAGACGAATCGGTTGCATACATGACTCCTGAGTTTTTGTAATTATCGTGCGGCACAGTAAACCAGATGTTAATCGTGGTCGGTAAGGGGCATCGGCGCGGGAGCTGTTTTCGTCCAGTGGCCAGCCGATCTCACATTCGATAATCTTCAGCGCCCGCTCAGGGCCCTGCGATTCTGCAGTTCAGAATGCTCCGCATCCCATTTGGTTTAACTTCACGAGCGCAGAACCACGCCATCACTCAATAGTCCTAGCCTTGCAGTCATTGCCTTGTATAGTTGCCCTCTTCATCTCAGGAGCTTTCCATGCGCATTCCTTCTCGCTTGATCGGTGGCGTTCTGGTCGCCACGTTGCTGACTCAGATTTCCGCCTGCGGCAGCATTTTCTATCCTGATCGTCGTGGTCAGATCGATGGCAAAGTTGACCCGGCCATTGCGGCGCTGGATGCTTTCGCGCTGCTGTTCTATATCGTCCCGGGCGTGATCGCGTTTGCAGTGGACTTCGCCACTGGTGCGATCTATTACGGACCCGGCGAGCATGCGCAGATCGATCCGCAAAAGCTGCAAAAAGCACTCAAGGCTGACGGCAGTGTCGACAACACCAAGCTGCAGGCCATCATTGAAACCGAGCTGGGCCGTTCTCTGCCGTTGAACGATCCACGCCTGATCCAGCACAAAGGCAGTGTGGAACAACTGGCAGCGCTGGGCCTGGTCCCGGCCGCCTGATATCGATCCCGTTCAAGGAAGCGTCATGAGCACCACTGCCGAACATTCCCGACTGCTGCGGCTCGCGACGCGGGCCTCGCTGGCGGTTGCCACGACGCTGATCCTGGCCAAGGGCGTTGCCTGGTGGCTGAGCGGTTCGGTGAGCCTGCTGGCCGGTCTCACCGACTCGCTGCTGGATGGCGCCGCTTCGTTCCTCAACCTGCTGGCGGTGCATTACGCATTGCGCCCTGCCGATGACGATCATCGCTATGGCCACGGCAAGGCGGAAGCGCTGTCGGGCATGGCGCAGGCGTTGTTCATCACCGTCAGTGGTGTGCTGATTGCCGTTCAGGCCGTCGAGCGCATCCAGAACCCGGAACCGCTGGGCGCGCCGCTGCTGGGCATGGTGGTGATGGTGGTTTCCATCGCACTGACGATCGCACTGCTCACTCTGCAATACCGGGTGATCAAGGCGACCGGCTCGGCAGCGATCCGCGCTGATTCGCTGCACTACCGCTCAGACCTGCTGCTTAACGGCAGTATTCTGGTGGCGCTGACGCTGGCGTATTTCGGCTGGCAGCAGTTGGATGCGTATTTTGGTCTGGGCATCGCGGTGTATATCTTGTGGAGCGCCTTTCAAATCGCCCGCGAAACGATATCGGTGCTGATGGACGCGGAATTGCCCGCCGATGTCAGTACTCAAATGCTGGCACTGGCGTGCGAAGTACCGGGCGTGCTCGGGGCGCATGATCTGCGTACACGAATCTCCGGCAATCACTGGTTTGTGCAGTTGCACCTGGAGCTACCGGGCAGCCTGACGCTGTCGGTCGCCCACGCCATTTGTGATCAGGTGGCTGACGCCATTCACAAGCAATTCCCGAAGGCCGAAGTGCTGGTGCACGCCGACCCTCAGGAAGTCGTCAAGCAGGCCAGTGCCTGACCGCAATCAGTTGACGCTGTAACCTCGCCCCGCCAGGCACGCGCCCATCGAGCGACGATACAGATCGACCATGTCAGGCGATGGCTGACCGGTGACATTGGCCGGGTCGAAACCGCTTTGCTCCGCAGCCCAGCGGTAGCACTGGTATTTATCCAGCTCGACCTGCTGCGGGCTCTGCCCGTTGGCAGGGTAGGCCACCGGATCATAGCCATTGCCCTGTTGTTCGGCCGGCGGAGCCTGATACACGGCTTCGTTCTGCGGCGGATTGACCACCACATAGTCCTGACTGTCCGGCTGGTAGGCGTAATAGGTCCCGGCAGCCAGAAACAGCAGGCTGCTGCCGATCCATACTTCCTGAGAGTAAGACGGTAGTCTGCTGACACGCAGGCCGTAGGGCGGTGTCACCACGACATAACGCGGGCCTTGCGGGCGATACCAGTAGCCACCCGAGTAGTAATAGTCCTGACCACGATAGGGAATACGCGAGTAGCCACCCGGTACGCGATCTATCGCATGGCCAGGCCGATATTGCGGACCTGGCCCCCAGCCATTGCCGTGCCCGTCGGGACGCCCTTCCCAACGGTCATTGGGGCGACCGTTGCCGGCCTGCCAGTTGCGGTTGTTGCCGCGTGGAATGTCCTGGTAATAGCCCTGACGCGGCGGCTGGGTTTGCCACGCCTCTTTCGGGCCGCTCTGGATCGGCAGGTTGTCCTGGGCTTGGCGCAACTGCTGACGCTGCTGGTTTTGCTGCTGCTGAATCTGGCGCTGCTGATCACGCTGCTGCTGCTCGATCTGCTGTTGCTGCTGGCGCTCGACGTTGCGCTGCTGAAGCTGCTGTTGCTGGATCTGCTGCTGTTGCTGACGTTCGACCTGACGCTGCTGATTCTGCTGCTCCTGAATCTGGCGTTGCTGATTGGTCTGCTGCTGGTTGATCTGCTGTTGCTGCTGACGCTCGACCTGGCGCTGCTGGTTTTGCTGTTGTTGGATCTGCCGCTGCTGATTGTTCTGCTCTTGAGCACGCTGCTGTTGCTGCTGACGCTGCTGCGCGTTTTCACCGGGGCTGCCGTAAAGCGGATTGCGCGGCGGTTCATCACGTTCGTCGGCCAGCGCCTGAGCACCGATGCTCAGACACAACAGACTTACACCCGCAAACTGCCAGATGCCAGATTTCATGCTTTCCTCACTAGAGCGCGGGTTGACGTCATTAAGACTGTTTAAGCGTAGCGCCGTTCTGCGCACTTTATCAGCAGACAAAGAAAAGGGGACCAAATGGCCCCCTTGAGATACTTCGTCCTGGCGCAGCGCTTTTGACGCTGGCTCACCTCATGCCGTCTTCTGGACAGTATGTAGCCCGGGGGCCTGGCCCACCCTGTCGGGTGGGAGGCCGCGACTGGCCTGATTCGGCGGGTCGCGCTGGACGCTGTGTCCGGGCAGTGATTCTGTTTAAAAGAATAGGCCTGAGGCTAAGGCAGAAGATTGCTAATATTGCGGATTAAAACATTACTTGCGCAATTTTTGACTTCAGATGAATAATCCAGCGCAATTGAATTGATAATGGGGTGCATCGTGAGCAAGCTCGACAGATACGACCTGAGCATTTTGGCTGAATTGCAACGGGACGCGCGGATATCCAACCAGGAATTGGCCGAACGCATTGGTCTGTCACCGTCGCCCTGCTCGCGCCGGGTCAAGCAACTGGAAGACGACGGCTATATCGTGCGCCAGGTTGCCTTGCTGGACCGCAAGAAACTGGGTTTGAACCTGACCGCCTACGTGCTGATCGGTATGGACCGGCACACCCCCGAGCGCTTCGAGAACTTCGAGCAGCAGATCCGCAACCTGCCTCAGGTACTGGAATGCAGCCTGGTGACCGGCATGGACGCGGACTATCAACTGAAAGTGGTGGTGCCGGACATGGATCACTATCAGAAACTGCTGCTGGGCCATCTGACCCGCATCGAAGGCGTGACCAGCGTCAAATCGAGCTTTGTGCTCAATCAAGTGCTGGCCAGCACCGAAATGCCGCTGACTCACCTGCGTAACTGAGCGGGCACCTGCGTCACAGTTTTGCGGCGACTTCCCTGTACTGGCCCTGATCAAGGCCCTCAAGCGTCCAGTCGCCAATCCTGACCCGCACCAGGCGCAGGGTCGGCAAGCCGACTGCAGCAGTCATGCGCCGCACTTGCCGATTGCGTCCTTCCTTGATCACCAGCTCCAGCCAGCTTGTCGGCACGCTCTTGCGAAAGCGCACGGGCGGGTTACGCGGCCAGAGTTGCGGTTCCTCGAGCTGCCGCGCTTCGGCGGGCAAGGTCGGCCCGTCGTTGAGCTGGACACCGTCGCGCAACTGCTGCAACTGCTCATCGCTCGGCTCGCCTTCGACCTGTACCCAGTAGGTCTTGGCCAGCTTGTGCTTCGGATCGGCAATGCGCGCCTGCAACTGGCCGTCGTTGGTCAATAGCAGCAAACCTTCGCTGTCGCGATCCAGGCGCCCGGCCGGATAGATGCCGGGGATCTTGATGAAGTCCTTGAGCGTGACTCGTCCTTCTTCATCGCTGAACTGGGTCAGTACGTCGAAAGGCTTGTTGAACAGGATCAGCTTCGGCTCGGCCGGTGGCGCTTTGGCGACACGCCGGGCAGCACCTGCCGGTTTGGAGGCAGGACGGCGGGAATCGGGGCGTTGGGTGCGGGACATGAGAATTCGGCAATCGGAAAACAGAAAGGGCCACTTTAGTGGCCCTTGGTGCAAATACCAATCTATTAACGGCAAGCCATCAACGGAATGGCGGCTCGTCGAAGCTGCGCAGTTTGCGTGAGTGCAGAGAGTTCAGCTCGGTGCGCAGCAGGTCCAGCGCAGCGATACCGATCTTCAAGTGCTGGCTCACTGCACGCTCATAGAACGCATTCGCCGAACCCGGCAGCTTGATTTCGCTGTGCAACGGCTTGTCGGATACGCACAGCAAGGTGCCGTAAGGCACACGCAGGCGATAACCCTGAGCCGCGATGGTGCCACTTTCCATGTCGACCGCCACTGCGCGCGACAGGTTGATCAGCGGACGTTCCTGAGCCCAGCGCAGTTCCCAGTTACGGTCGTCATAGGTCAACACCGTGCCGGTGCGCAGGCGCTTCTTGAGCTCTTCACCGCGCTCGCCGGTAATCTGCGCTGCCGACTCCTGCAGGGCCAGTTGCACTTCGGCCAGAGCCGGAATCGGAATATGTGGCGGCAGTACACGGTCGAGAATCCCGTCGCGACGCATGTAGGCGTGAGCCAACACGTAATCGCCGATGGTCTGCGACTGACGCAGGCCGCCGCAGTGACCGATCATCAGCCAGCAATGCGGACGCAGCACCGCGAGGTGATCGGTGATGTTCTTGGCGTTGGACGGGCCGACGCCGATGTTGACCAGCGTCACGCCGTGACCGTCTTCGGCGATCAGGTGGTAGGCCGGCATCTGATAGCGGTGCCAGACCACGCTGGCGACGATGGCCTGCGCTTCGTCCTGGCCCATGCTCTTGTCGACTACCACGTTACCCGGCAGGACCATGCGCACGAAACGCGGGTCTTCGCGGAGCTTTTCCAGGCCGTGCAGAATGAACTGATCGACATAGCGATGGTAGTTGGTCAGCAGAATCCACGGCTGCACATGGCGCCAGTCACTGCCGGTGTAATGCACCAGACGGCGCAGCGAGAAATCCACCCGCGCAGCGTCGAACAGCGCCAGTGGCAGCGGGTCGACGTTGGCCCAGTCGTAAAGGCCATCGGCAATGCCATCGGTGGCAGCCGACAGGTCGGTGCTCGGGAACACCCGTGCCAGCGCCGCAGCGGTGACGCCGGTGCCGGCGAGCTCATCGCCCTGCTCAACCACGTAAGGATAAGGAATGCTCTGCTCGCTCATGCCGACTTCGACCGTTACGGTGAAATCGTTCATCAGCGGGACAAGTTGTTCGAGCAGGTACTTTTTGAAAGCCTTGGGCTGCGTGACGGTGACGCTGTAAGTACCCGGCAATTGCACCTTGGCATAGGCGCGCGTGGTCACCGGCACTTCGCCCTGGCATTTGTAGACCAGGCGCAGTTCCGGGTAGCTGAATTGCGCGCGCTCTTCGGCGGTGGGTTCGACGCGGTCTTTCAGGTAGCGCTTGAGCGCCTGACTCAGCGCACTGGTGGCGCGTTCATGCAGCTCGGCGAGCCGTTCTACAGCCTGCTCGGCGGTGTCGACAACAACAAAGGCTTGGGTCACGATTCATGTCCTGTCTGATCTTGCAGACGTGCATCGTAACGGGTTCGCGTGCTCATGCCACCTATGGCGAGGACCTTTGCAGCAATGTTTCTACGTCGACGCCCTTTGGTAGTGCGCCATACACTCGCCCGCTGGACACCAGTCGACCGGCAATGAAGCCGTCACTGACCGCCGCGTTACCCGCTTCCAGCAGCAACTTGCCCTGCAAGGCGATGGCGATGTCTTCGGTCAATTGGCGGGCGCGGTACTGAATATCGCCGGTGTCCTGAAACGCAGCCTTGAGCGTGCCGATGTGCGCCGCCAGATGCCGGTCACCATGCCCGTCGCCCAGTTCGTCGAACAGCGCGTCGAGTGCGCCGGGCTCTTTGGACAGGGTTCGCAGCACATCCAGGCATTGCACGTTGCCGGAGCCTTCCCATGTCGAGTTGACCGGCGCTTCGCGGTACAAGCGGGGCAGAATGCTGTCCTCGACATAACCGGCGGCGCCCAGGCACTCGGCGGCTTCGTTGATCATGGCCGGGGCGCGCTTGCAGATCCAGTATTTGCCCACTGCCGTGACCAGGCGCACGAAACGCTTTTCGTGGTCATCATTCTGGTGGTCAAGCGCGCGCCCCATACGCAGGGTCAGGGCCAGCGCGGCCTCGCTTTCAAGGGCCAGGTCAGCCAGCACGTTCTGCATCAACGGCTGCTCGGCGAGCAACCGACCACTGACCGCACGGTGCGCACAATGATGCGTTGCCTGGGTCAGCGCCTGACGCATCAGGGCGCTGGAGCCGATCATGCAGTCGAAACGGGTCATGGCGACCATTTCGATGATGGTCGGCACGCCGCGCCCTTCCTCACCGATCATCCACGCCAGCGCGCCGCGAAATTCGACTTCGCTGGAGGCGTTGGACCAGTTGCCGAGCTTGTTTTTCAGGCGCTGAATGTAGAACTCGTTACGCGTGTCGTCCGGCCGGTGGCGCGGCAGCAGAAAACAGCTGAGGCCCTTGTCGGTCTGCGCCAGGGTCAGGAAGGCATCGCACATGGGCGCCGAGCAGAACCATTTGTGCCCGACCAGTTCGTAGGCCTGGCCGGGACCGCCTGACCCCACCGGGAACGCACGCGTGGTATTGGCCCGCACGTCGGTGCCGCCCTGCTTCTCGGTCATGGCCATGCCAATGGTCGCGCCGTTCTTGTGCGCGATGCCCACGTTGCGTGGATCGTACTCAGTCGACAACACCTTGGGCAGCCAGATTTCAGCCAGGTCCGGTTGCAGCCTGAGCGCAGGCACGCTGGCGAAGGTCATGGTCAGCGGACAGCCGCTGCCGGGGTCTGCCTGGGTATGCAGATAACTCATGGCCGCACGCGCCACGTGAGCGCCGGGATGCGGATCGGTCCATGGCAACGACGGGATGCCATGCTCGATGGCCGTACTCATCAACTGGTGATACGCCGGGTGGAATTCGACCAGGTCAATGCGGTGCCCGTAGCGGTCATGGCTGACAAACTCGGGCTTGTGCTGATTGGCCAAAAAGCCCGCCGCCATCAGCGGGCCACCCGCCAGTGCACCGTAGGCATCGATACGCGGCTGCGCCCAGCCCGCCCCGAATCGGCTGCTCCATTCCTGAAGCGGCACGTCGATACGGTAAAGGTTTGCCCCGTCGAGCGGCGGCGGTTGATTGGTGACTTCGTGGGTTTCGGCGAATTGATTCAGGTTCATGAGTCATCTCCTGCCTGCGTACACGCAACATGCACTCAGTGAACCACGCGCTCGGCCCTCGCAAAAGTGCCGTAGCCGCCTAACCCTCGGCGCTTTCAGCTGATGACGCTATAAGGCCGCTTATATCCCCCATTGAGCCTTGAGTTCAGGCGCCCTGCGCACTGCGCCCGGCACGACCATCAGCATCGGGACGCTCAGCGTGAAACAGCTGCCCTTGCCGGGCTCGGAACGATGACTCAATTCGCCGCCCTGCAGCTCGACCAGTTTCCGGCAGATCGCCAGGCCGATGCCCAGCCCGCCGTACTCACGGGTCATGGAGCCGTCGACCTGAAAGAAATGCTGATACAGCCGGGCTTCGTCCAGGCGGCTGAAGCCGATACCGCTGTCCATCACTTCGACCCGCAGGTACAGACGCTCCAGGTCCTGCGGATGACCACTGAAACGCACCTGCACTGCGCCCTTTCGGGTGAACTTGATGGCGTTGTCCACCAGACACTCGATGCACTGGTAGAGCTTGCTCGCGTCGCCGCGAAGGCTCGGCGGCAGTTTATCGTCCAGATCGAGCGTCAATATCAGGCCCTTGGCATGAGCCGCGCCGCTGAAGCGCTCCTCCAGCCTGTCGGCCAGATCCTTGGGCGCAAACGACTCGCAGTCAGCGAACAGCACACCGGCCTGCAACTCGGTGAGGGTCAGGATGCCGTTGATCATGCTCATCATGTCGCGCGCCGAACTGGCGGCGGTTTGCTGATACATCTCGACTTCGTCGTCCATGTCCAGCGTCTGCATGACCTCCAGCGACCCGATCACCCCGTTCATCGGCGTGCGCAGTTCATGGGTGAGCGTGGCCAGGAACTCGTCCTTCAGCCGGTTGCTGTTGGCCAGTTGCTGGTTGAGACGTTCAAGGTCCTGACCGGCAGCCAGCAAGGTTTGCGCCTGTTGCCGGCGGGCGTGGTTTATACGGTCGGCCAGCGCCATCGACAGGAAGGCCATCTCCAGCACCGTGCCGATGTGCGAGGCGTACATGGTCAGGAAGGTATTGGGCAGATAGCCGAGCAGCATCAAGCCGAAGATCAGTCCGCTGACCATGAACACCGACCAGGCGAGCACAAAATAGCGCCCGACCCTTTCGCCTTTGACAACCGCAACGATACCCGCCAGGTAGATCGTCACGGCGCCTGCCATGACCAGTTGAGCCGCGCCGCGCAGGGCCGGTCCGTAGCTGAGGAACAAGGCCATGCCCATGACCAGTACGGCAGCGCCGATGACCGCCAGCAGCAGCCGGTCAAGCCAGCGGCTCAATTGTGCCGTGCCCAGAAAGCTGCGCGAAAACTGGCAGGCGAATAACGTCGCCAGCGATATCAGGAAGGGGGTCGACGCATTCGCCCACCAAGGGCTGTCAGGCCACAGGTATTCGATGGCAACGCCATTGATCGACATCTGGTAAAGCCCGAACGAGGCGACGTACAGCAGGTAATACAGGTAATCCACCTCACGAACGCTGAGGTAGATGAACAGGTTGTAGACCAGCATGCCCAGCAGCACGCCGTAGATCAGACCGAAGACGTAAACCTTGGAGGGCTGCGCATCCAGATAGGCGTGGGTGGACCAAAGGTAGAGCGGAGCCTGAACAGCGCCTTCGCTGCGAATACGCATGTACAGGGTTCGCGTCTGGCCCGGCGGCAGGTCCAGCTGGAAGAGGTAGTTGTTCTGGGCGAACTGACGGCTGGAGAACGGCAGCATATCGCCGGTATGCCAGGCGCGAGTCGGCTGCCCGTCGGCATCCGGGCCGTAGAAGTCAATGTGGTCCATTGGCGGATAGGCCAGTTCCAGCAGCCAGTCGTTATGAATGCTGGCATCTGTGGGGCGATAGGTGAGCTCGACTTTCAGCCAGAAGGCGGAACGCGAATACCCGGCGTTGAAGGTTCCGGCAGGCACGGGCTGAAAGGCACCGGCGTGAGAGGCGGCGCTGACGCTTTCGATGGTCGCCTCGCCGGTCGGGTCCTCGAATACCTGAATGGCACGACCCAACGGCAGAAAACGAGTGTTTTCATCAAACTCGACTGCATGACTCTGCAACGGCAGCCAAAGAGCCAGAATGATCAACAGATAGCGCATTGAAGCCCCAAGGTAGGTCGTCGCGTTCAATCCATCCATTGATTACGACGTCCCGCAAATTTCTATCCTTGAAACAGGCTAATGATTCAAACACACCATTGAACGTGCACATGTACCGGCAGACATCAGTAAGCACCCGAACCGTCACTCGTCAGCCTTGCCACTCAAGCATAGCCGCTAATAGCTGAAAGACAGTATCGCGATCAAAATCAAGGCAATAGCTCTATATCGGTGACTGCAGAGCAAACATGAGTACTTTTTAAGGTTTTGTCGAGCCCGCCGTCGTCGCCGATTGACCTCGATCCGCAAGAAAAAACCGGCACCCCGAGCGGCCCGCGAAAGGTTTAGTGATAAGCTCGCGCACCATGAATATCTATAGCTCCCGCCCCGTAGTCCTTTGCCTGTCCGGCCACGACCCTAGTGGCGGTGCCGGTATGCAGGCCGATATAGAAGCCCTGCTCGCCCAAGGCTGCCATGCCGCTCCGGTGATTACCGCGCTCACCGTGCAAGACACGGTGAACGTCAGTGATTTCCGCGTGCTGGATCGCGACTGGGTGATGGCGCAAGCCAATGCAGTCCTCAATGATTCGAGCGTAGCAGCCGTCAAGCTGGGCATGCTGGGCTCACTGGAAATGGTCGATACGGTAGTCGATCTGCTTCTGGCTCACCCGCACTTGCCCATGGTCTGTGATCCGGTGTTACGAGCTGGCGGCGGCGGCAGACTGGGCAAGGACGAGGTCGGCTACGCCATGCGCGAGCGCCTGTTGCCGCTATCGACCATCGCCACCCCGAACCTTCCGGAAGCCCGCATTCTTGCCGAGCTGCCCGAAGGCACTGCGGATGAATGCGCTGACAAACTACTGCCGTTTTGTGAATATCTGTTGATCACTGGCGGTCATGGTGATGAACAGCAAATCCATAACCGCCTGTACCTGCGCGGTGGCCAGACCCACACCTTCGTCTGCGAACGTCTTCCCGGCGGTTACCACGGCTCTGGCTGTACCCTGGCCAGCGCACTGGCCGGGCGCATCGCTCAGGGGCAGGAACTGGTCAGCGCGGTGAAGTCGGCACTCGACTACACCTGGCGGACCCTGAGGGATGCCGAACAGTTGGGCCGGGGGCAATTCGTGCCACGTCGGCTGCCGCTGGATTTTTGCTCGTAACACATCGCCATGAGGGTCGATTCATGAAACTGCGTGGCCTGTATGCCATTACCGACAGCCAGTTGCTGTCCGGAAAATTCCTGTCGTACGTCGAAGCTGCGCTGGACGGCGGCGTGACGCTGCTGCAATACCGCGACAAGAACAGTGACGAGTCCCGCCGTCTGCGCGAAGCGACCGAACTGCTCAAGCTCTGCGAACGCTACAAGACCCGGCTGATCATCAACGATGACGCTGAGCTGGCTGCGCGGCTGGGGGTGGGCGTGCACTTGGGGCAGTCCGACGGCTCGCTGCCCGATGCCCGCGCCCTGCTGGGGCACAAGGCGATTGTCGGGGCTACTTGTCATGGCCGCGTGGAATTGGCAGAGCAAGCCAAGGCTGACGGCGCGACGTACGTGGCATTTGGCAGGTTCTTCAATTCCCAGACCAAGCCCGGTGCCCCCGCCGTGCCGCTGGACCTGATCGCTCAGGTGCGTGCCCGGGTCCATCTGCCGATCGCGGTGATTGGCGGCATTACCCTGGAGAACGCGCCGCAACTGGTCGAGCACGGCGCCGACCTGCTCGCCGTGGTGCACGGTTTGTTCGGCGCTGAAAATACTCAGGAAGTGACCCGCCGGGCACGTGCATTCACGGCGCTGCTGTAGAGCGCAATCACTGTGGGCGCGAGCCGGGCGACGCTTCGCTTGCTCGCGAAGGCGATGGTTTAGACCCGCTATTTTCGGGGCCTGCATCGCCCCCTTCGCGAGCAAGCTCGCTCCCACAAGTACGTGGATCCTCATTCGCAGCCGCGCTTCATTTGATATAGTGCGCGTTCCTGCGCCTTCTCTGGCTCATGCCACCCAATAAAGCAGCCCACCCTGAAGCTGCCCGCCTCGGCTGACCCCAGCGTAGACACGAATTCCCCGTTTCAAAGCAGAGACCCGATCATGTCCCGTTCCGAAACACTGTTCGCCAACGCCCAAAAACACATCCCCGGTGGCGTCAATTCGCCGGTTCGCGCCTTCAAGAGCGTCGGTGGCACGCCGCTGTTCTTCAAGCACGCTGCGGGCGCCTACGTGACTGACGAAGACGACAAGCGTTATGTGGATTACGTCGGCTCCTGGGGCCCGATGATTCTTGGCCATAGCCACCCCGACGTGCTCGACGCCGTGCGCAGCCAGCTGGAACACGGCCTGTCCTACGGCGCACCGACGGCCATGGAAACCGAAATGGCCGACCTGGTCTGCGAACTGGTGCCGTCCATGGAAATGGTCCGCATGGTCAGCTCGGGCACTGAAGCGACCATGAGTGCGATCCGTCTGGCCCGTGGTTTCACCGGCCGCGACAGCATCCTCAAGTTCGAAGGCTGCTACCACGGTCACTCCGACAGCCTGCTGGTCAAGGCCGGCTCCGGCGCTCTGACCCTGGGCGTGCCCAGCTCGCCCGGCGTACCTGCTGCTTTCGCCAAACACACCCTGACCGTGCCGTTCAACAACCTCGACGCCGTGCGTGACCTGCTGGCCGAAGTGGGTCAGGAAGTGGCGTGCATCATCGTTGAACCCGTGGCCGGCAACATGAACTGTGTGCCGCCTGCGCCTGGCTACCTGCAAGGCCTACGCGACCTGTGCGACGAGCACGGCGTGGTGCTGATTTTCGATGAAGTGATGACCGGTTTTCGCGTAGCCCTCGGCGGCGCACAGGCTTATTACGGCGTGACGCCCGACCTGAGCACCTTCGGCAAGATCATCGGTGGCGGTATGCCGGTCGGCTGCTTTGGCGGCAAACGCGAAATCATGTCGCACATCGCACCGCTCGGCCCGGTCTATCAGGCCGGCACCCTGTCGGGCAACCCGCTGGCGATGGCGGCCGGCCTGACCACCCTGCGCCTGATCAGCCGTCCTGGCTTTCACGACGAACTGAGCGACTACACCCGTCGCCTGCTCGAAGGTCTGCAACAGCGCGCCGATGCAGCCGGTATCCCGTTCGTGACGACTCAGGCCGGCGGCATGTTCGGCCTGTACTTCAGCGAAGCCGAAGAAATCGTCACCTTCGAAGACGTGATGACCAGTGACTCCGAGCGCTTCAAGCGTTTCTTCCACCTGATGCTGGACGGCGGTGTGTACCTGGCGCCTAGCGCCTTCGAAGCAGGCTTCACTTCTATCGCCCATGGCGATGCCGAGCTGAAACTGACCCTGGATGCCGCAGAAAAGGCATTCGCTGCGTTGAAATAAGCTCGTCAGGCATCACTCGCGCAGGGTGTCAGTGAACCGACGCGAGTGATGACTGCGAATGAAACTGAACGTTAAGTATGCATTTTGCTTCTACAATGCAATGCGAACGCTGCACAGACACGCTGACGACCATCCTCTTTCAGGTAATCCGCCCGTAAAAAAGGCTGTTTTCAGGCCGTGTAGCAGAAAATCCGTAAAGACTTTGTAAGGTTGGCTCTGCTTATTTCATAATGCGCAGCCAGCACGTTTAGCTGGTCGGGCATGCCCGCACCTTTTTCAGAGGTAAGTCGACTCCCATGAACCGCACCGGCCGCACCCTTGTATTGGGCTGCCTGTTGCTTGTCTATCCCCTGCTGGCAAGTGCCGGCGGCAACTCGTTGTTAGTACCGGCGATGGGTCGTTGCACCCTCAATACCCAGCCAGAGAACCTGCCTGCAGCGCTTGAAGCCTGCCAGCAGGCCGCCAAGGGTGGGGACGCGCAGGCACAGTACGAGTTGGGTGAGTTCTATTACGAGGGCAAAAATGCACCTCGCGATTTGCCGCAGGCGCTGAATTATTTCGAGCAGGCTTCACTGCAGGGCCATGCCCAGGCGCAGTATCAACTGGGCTTGATGTTCAGCCGTGGCGAAGGTGTGCAGGCCAATAACATTCAGGCGTACATCGTGCTGAAGATGGCCGCGGTCAACGGCTCGGAAGAGGCGCTGGACGCTGCCGACGAAGTGTCGGCGAAGATGCCGCGTGACGAACTCGAAGTGGCGACTCAGGTACTCGGGCAGATTTTCCGCAAATACCTGCTTGAACTGCAGACCGCCGAAGGGCGCAGTCCCTTCTCTCCGTTGCCCTGATCAGGAATCTTTCAGGGCAATCGCGATTCACACCTGCAACGCTTACTTTTCCGGCATCGGCATGGGGAACGGCATCACATTGCTGGTGCCGCGCGCTTCGCTGATTTTCGGTGTGCCCATGCGCTCGACTTCATCGATGCGCACAATCGAATGCATCGGCACGAAACTGCGCACCACGCCTTCGAACTGGGCCTTGAGCTTCTCTTCGCTGGGGTCCACCACAACGGTCGTGCGCTCGCCGAAGACGAATTCTTCAACTTCCAGAAAGCCCCACAGATCACTTTGGTAGATCTGCTTGGCGTACATCTCGAACACCTGTCCCTGGTTGAGAAAAATCACCTTGTAGATTGGAGCTTCGCGTTTGGTCATAACGGGCGGGTAACGATCAGAGATGAAAAAGGGGCACGGACTATAGCATGTCCGTCCGCCTCGTCGGACAGCCGACGCTAGGAACCCGAGCCCTTCATCCTTATAATGCGCGGTTCACTGACACGGTTGATCATCACGCATGGCCAAAAAGCTTTATATCGAAACCCACGGTTGCCAGATGAACGAGTACGACAGCTCGCGCATGGTCGACCTGCTGGGCGAACATCAGGCCCTGGAAGTCACCGCTCGCGCGGAAGACGCCGACGTGATCCTGCTCAATACCTGCTCGATTCGTGAGCGCGCCCAGGACCGGGTGTACTCCCAGTTGGGCCGCTGGCGTGAGCTGAAGCTGGCCAATCCGGAAATGGTCATCGCTGTCGGTGGCTGCGTGGCCAGCCAGGAAGGCGCAGCCATTCGTGATCGCGCGCCCTACGTGGACGTGGTGTTCGGCCCGCAGACCCTGCACCGCCTGCCGGAAATGATCGACGCCGCACGCGTGACCCGCTTGCCGCAGGTCGATGTCTCGTTCCCGGAAATCGAAAAATTCGACCACTTGCCCGAGCCGCGCGTCGATGGCCCGAGCGCTTATGTGTCGGTGATGGAAGGCTGCAGCAAATACTGCACGTTCTGCGTGGTGCCCTACACCCGTGGCGAAGAAGTCAGTCGTCCGTTCGACGACGTGCTGAGCGAAGTGATCCACCTGGCCGAAAACGGCGTGCGTGAAGTCACCCTGCTGGGGCAGAACGTCAACGGTTATCGCGGCACCACCCACGACGGCCGCGTTGCAGACCTGGCGGACCTGATCCGCGTAGTCGCCGCCGTCGATGGCATCGATCGCATTCGCTATACCACCTCGCACCCGCTGGAGTTTTCCGACAGCCTGATCCAGGCCCACGCGGAAGTCCCGGAACTGGTCAAACACCTGCATTTGCCTGTGCAGTCGGGTTCCGACCGCATTCTGGCGGCCATGAAGCGCAACCACACCACGCTGGAATACAAGTCCCGCTTGCGCAAGCTCAGGGCAGCGGTGCCAGGCATCAGTATCAGTTCCGACTTCATCGTCGGCTTCCCCGGCGAAACCGAAAAGGATTTCGATAACACCATGAAGCTGATCGAGGACGTGGGTTTCGACTTCTCGTTCTCGTTCGTATACAGCCCGCGTCCGGGCACGCCCGCTGCGGACCTCAAGGACGATACGCCGGAAGCCCTGAAGAAAGAGCGACTGGCCGCGCTGCAACATCGCCTGAACCAGCAGGGTTTCGAGATCAGCCGGCAGATGGTGGGCAGCACCCAGCGCATTCTGGTGACCGACTACTCGAAGAAAGACCCAGGCGAACTGCAGGGGCGCACCGAGAATAACCGGATCGTCAATTTTCGCTGCGACAACCCCAAATTGATCGGGCAGTTTGCCGATGTACACATCGATGATGCGCAGCCTCACTCGTTGCGCGGCTCGCTGCTACAGTAAAGCTTGAGTGTCGCCGCAGAAACGAATCGCCGAATGAATTCGTTTCTGCGCGGTCCCTACCATTGAGCACGGTGAATCCCTGGCGCAGCCTTTAACAAGGCAAAGCTTTCGCACAACCAGCGCTAGGGGTATTCTTCAATACATCTCAATTGCCGCCGGACGGCCATTAAACGACCTTGAACGCACCCATAGAACCTCATCGTTTCACCCTCGAGCCTTTCGAGGCCCATCGTTTCGCCAACTTGTGCGGGCAACTCGACGAGCACTTGCGCCTGATCGAGCAACGCCTGGACATCGAGATCCGCAATCGCGGCAATCAATTCGAGCTCATTGGCGACCCCAAACAAAATCATTCCGCCGAGAACCTGCTGCGCCGTCTGTACCGGGAAACCAAAGGTACCGAACTGACGCCGGACATGGTCCACCTGTTCCTCCAGGAATCGGGTGTGGACGGCCTCGACAATCACCCTGCTGCCGAAGTCGGCGTCTCGCTGCGCACCAAAAAGGGCATGATTCGCCCGCGCGGCCTGAACCAGCAGCGTTACGTCAAGGAAGTCCTCAGCAACGACATCAACTTCGGCATCGGCCCTGCGGGTACCGGCAAGACCTACCTGGCGGTGGCCTGCGCGGTGGATGCACTGGAGCGCGAGCAGATCCGCCGCATCCTGCTGGTGCGCCCGGCGGTCGAGGCTGGCGAGAAGCTGGGCTTCCTGCCCGGCGATCTGGCGCAGAAGATCGACCCGTACCTGCGCCCGCTGTATGACGCGCTGTACGAGATGCTCGGTTTCGAATACGTCGCCAAGCTGATCGAGAAGCAGGTCATTGAAGTGGCACCGCTGGCTTACATGCGCGGACGCACCCTTAATAACAGCTTCATCATTCTCGACGAAAGTCAGAACACCACCGTCGAGCAGATGAAGATGTTCCTGACCCGTATCGGCTTCGGCTCCACGGCCGTGATCACCGGCGATATCACCCAGGTCGACCTGCCCAAGGGCACTCGCTCCGGGCTGACGCACGTCATCGATGTGCTCAAGGACGTGCCGGGCATCAGCTTCACGCATTTCAAACCCAAGGATGTGGTTCGCCACCCACTGGTGCAGCGCATCGTCGAAGCCTACGAGCGTTTCGACGACCGCCTCAGCGATGGTCCGTCGGGCAACAACAGTTACCCACGGGACAAACACCGCGATGCTTGAGCTGGACCTGCAGATTGCAAGCGAGACAAGCGCCCCTGACGAAGCCCGATTCCGCCTCTGGTGTGAAATGGGCTTGCGTCAGCGCAGTGCCGACTCCGAGCTGACCATCCGCCTGGTTGACGAAACCGAAGGCCGTGAGCTCAATAACACCTGGCGACACAAAAATTACGCAACAAACGTGCTTTCATTCCCGGCGGACGTTCCAGACGACATGCTGGACATCCCGTTGCTGGGCGATCTGGTCATCTGTGTTCCGGTTGTCAACCGTGAAGCCGTTGAACAGGGCAAGTCCGTCGACGCGCACTGGGCGCACATGGTCATTCATGGCTGCCTTCATCTGTTGGGTTACGACCACATCGACGATGAAGAAGCCGAAGAAATGGAAGCACTGGAACGAACGTTGCTTAAGGAGCTGGGCTATCCCGATCCTTACGCCGACGACGAAAGTGCCGACCTCCCCCATTCAGACACACCAAGCAAGGACCACGAGTAAGGGCTATGAGCGAAGACCGATCGAGCAACGGGCAAAAGTCATGGTTGGGTAAACTGACCCAGGCCTTTGTCCATGAGCCGAAAAACCGCCAGGAGCTGCTTGAGCTGCTGCGCGAAGCCCACCAGAACAAACTGCTGGACAGCGAAGCGCTGGCCATCGTCGAGGGCGCCATCCAAGTGGCTGACCTGCAAGTGCGCGACATCATGGTGCCGCGCTCGCAGATGATCAGCATCAAGGCGACCCAGACACCCCGTGAATTTCTGCCGGCGGTCATCGATGCTGCGCATTCGCGCTATCCGGTGATCGGCGAGAGCCACGATGACGTGCTCGGTGTGCTGCTGGCCAAGGATCTGCTGCCGCTGATCCTCAAGGCCGACGGCGACAGCGATGACGTCAAGAAGCTGCTGCGTCCGGCCACCTTCGTGCCCGAGTCCAAGCGTCTCAACGTGCTGCTGCGCGAATTTCGCGCCAACCACAACCACATGGCCATCGTCATTGACGAATACGGCGGCGTGGCAGGTCTGGTAACCATCGAAGACGTGCTGGAACAGATCGTCGGCGACATCGAAGACGAACACGACGTCGAGGAAGACAGCTACATCAAACCGCTGCCCAGCGGCGACTTCCTGGTCAAGGCCCTTACCCCGGTCGAGAATTTCAACGAGTTCTTCGACAGCACGTTCTCGGACGACGAGTTCGACACCGTGGGCGGTCTGGTGATGAATGCCTTCGGCCATCTGCCCAAGCGCAACGAAATCACTGAAATCGGTGCTTATCGTTTCCGCATCCTGAGCGCTGACAGCCGTCGCATTCATTTGCTGCGCGTGACGCCCATTTCACGTCCGTAAACACCTGATGCTGCTTTAAGGAATCTACATGCGCTGGATAACCCGCCCCGGCTGGCCCGGTAACCTGCTGGCCCTGGCGGCTGGCGGGCTCACGACCCTGGCCCTGGCGCCTTTTGACCTCTGGCCTCTGGTGCTGGTGGCAGTGGCGATGTTCTATCTGGGCTTGCGCGACCTGAACCCGCGCCAGGCACTGGCCCGTGGCTGGTGCTATGGCTTCGGTCTGTACGGCGCCGGCACCAGCTGGATCTACGTCAGCATCCACACCTACGGCGGCGCTTCCGTACTACTGGCCGGGCTGTTGATGCTGTTGTTCATCGCCGCCATTGCCCTGTTCTTCGCCCTGCCCGCCTGGGTCTGGGCGCGCTGGCTGCGTCGCAATGAGGCACCGCTGGCCGATGCGCTGGCCTTCGCAGCACTGTGGCTGTGGCAGGAAGCGTTTCGCGGCTGGTTTCTCACCGGCTTCCCGTGGCTCTATTCCGGCTACAGTCAGCTCGACGGCCCACTGGCCGGGCTCGCCCCCGTCGGCGGCGTATGGCTGATTTCGTTCTCGCTGGCGCTGACTGCTGCACTGTTGTGCAACCTGCACCGCCTGCGTGCACGCAAATCGTTTCTGGCCATGGGCGTGGTGCTGTTGCTGGCCCCGTGGGTCATCGGCCTGGCCCTCAAGGGGCACGCCTGGACATCGCCGTCCGGTGCGCCACTGAAAGTTGCGGCGATGCAGGGCAACGTCGAACAAAGCATGAAGTGGGACCCGCAAAAGCTCAACGATCAGCTGGCGTTGTACCGCGACATGACCTTCCGCTCGCAGCAGGCAGACCTGATCGTCTGGCCGGAAACCGCCGTGCCGGTGCTCAAGGAAAGCGCAGAAGGCTATCTGTCGATGATGGGCAAGTTCGCTTCGGACCGCGGCGCGGCGCTGATCACCGGCGTACCGGTGCGTGAACCGACCGGGCGCGGTGAGTATCGTTATTACAACGGCATCACGGTCACGGGTCAGGGTGACGGCACCTACTACAAGCAGAAGCTGGTGCCGTTCGGTGAGTACGTGCCGCTGCAGGACCTGCTGCGCGGGCTGATTTCCTTCTTCGACCTGCCGATGTCGGACTTCGCGCGCGGGCCGAACGATCAGGCGTTATTGCAGGCCAAGGGTTATCACATCGCGCCGTTCATCTGCTACGAAGTGGTCTATCCGGAGTTCGCCGCGGGCCTGTCGGCGCAAAGCGACCTGCTGCTGACGGTCAGCAACGACACCTGGTTCGGCACCTCGATCGGCCCTCTGCAACACTTGCAGATGGCCCAGATGCGCGCGCTTGAAGCGGGCCGCTGGATGATCCGGGCAACCAACAACGGCGTGACCGCGCTGATCGACCCGTTCGGCAAAATCACCGAGCAGATTCCGCAGTTCGAACGCGGCGTGCTGTACGGCGAAGTGGTGCCCATGCATGAACTCACGCCGTATCTGCACTGGCGCTCGTGGCCGCTGGCGATTGTCTGCCTGCTGCTGTTTGGCTGGGCGTTGATGGCGGCACGGATTTCAAAGACCGTGTGACTGCACGAAGCCGGTTTCATCTGCCTGCAGGTGAAATCGGCTTCAGATGATCATTGCCCCTTCCGATAGATCCACGGATAAACCAGCAAGCCTGCGGCTTCATTGAGCAGCACCCCGCTCTGCGTGAACACGCGACTTTCAGGCAGCCAGCCACCAAAAGGCCTGGCGTTGTCGACCCCCATAAAGCCGACCGGCGCCCCCACCACCGTGAAACCTGCCTGCTCGAAACTCCAGCGTGCCCGCGGCATATGCCAGGCCTGAGTCACCAACACCACGCGCTTGATGCCTTGCGGCTGCAGAATCGCGGCGCTCATGGTCGCGTTTTCCCACGTGGTGCGGCTCAACCCCTCCTGCCAGCGCACCGCCACAGCAAAATCATCCTGCAGCGACTGCGCCATGATCGCCGCCTCGCTGGGCGGCTGGTCAAAATGCAGGCCGCCAGAGGTCAGTATTGGCAGCCCGGACTCTTTCGCCAATCGAGCCGCCAAACGCAAGCGCTCGAGTCCAAGACCGGTGGGCGTGTCTGTGCCCCAGGTCGGCGAGTTGCGCTCGCGCCCGTTACCCAGCACCACAATGGCATCCGCCTGCTGCGCCAGCGTCGCCCACTGCTGTTGCGGCAAGGGAGGGACCTGCTCCAGCTCACGAGCGGCAAACTCTACGGCGACCGGCAGGCTCATCAGCCACAATCCGCCGAGGCCGACCGCGAAAAAAGTCGCAGCCAGACGCGGCCGCGTGCGACGCAACCACCGGCCAAGGATCAGCAGGACAAACAGAATGCCGGGCGGCAAAAGAAGGGCTTTGAGCAGGTAGCGCAGCGGCATCGGGACATCTCCATGAGTGCCCGCAGCCTAGAATGTTTGCAGACACGCGACAATGTCTGAAGCAGGAAGCCCGAGGTAGCCAGCCACTTTGCCAGCGATGCCTAGGCTCTGTACGAAAAGTCGGCGAGCGAAGGTCAGGCAAGGCAAAAACAGGCGAGGAAGCGGAGTCTACGTGTTGTAAATGAGCATTCCGAGCCTGTTTTTAACGAAGCATCATCGAGCGCAGCCACTTTTCGTACAGAGCCTAAGAGTTACGGCCCAGCCGCACTGACGCCTTGGCTCGTCGCCGGTCCTTCAGCCAGACGATGGTGGCTGACGCACGCGGCGCCCTGCCATGCTCCGCAGCCACCAGAGCGCTGCCCGAGGACATGTCCACGACAGCTGCGCCTGCGTCCCCGGAACCTTTTTCGAGATAGGCTTCAATCAACTGGAACTCGGCACGACTCAGCCCCTTGAGCTCAAGCTCGGCAGGCGACTCGTTCCGGAGCCGGACCGAGGTACTCGCCGTCTCGAGTGCAAGACCGAGACGGTCGATCAGACGCTCATACAGCCGGGTCAGGCTTACAACATGCTGCAACTCTGTCATCCGCTCACCTCATCGAAGATAATCATCACCCTCGCGTTTGAGCTTAGCGCTGCTGCAAGAACCGGTAGGGAACAACGACCAACGGCCAGATGAGGTTGTCAGCCGGGCGTTGAGCCCACAAGTGGAGCAATCAGGGTTTCCCTCGATAGACGGCCCTCATGTATGCTACTGCGCTTCCTGTAATTCCACTTCCGCGCTCTTGAGCCCGAACGCACCGCACAGACAGTTGCAATTGTCCGCCACGCGGTGCCGACCTGACTCGGCGAAGCAATGAAGAGGTCAAGGGTCACTAATCCTTAGTAAAAAGTAGCCATGCACGAACTCTATCAGCCCCGTGAAATCGAAGCCGCCGCCCAAACGTTCTGGGATGAGCAAAAGTCTTTTGAAGTCAGTGAACAGCCAGGCAAGGACACTTTCTATTGCCTGTCGATGTTTCCTTACCCGAGCGGCAAGCTGCACATGGGTCATGTGCGCAACTACACCATTGGTGACGTGATCTCCCGTTACCAGCGCATGCTGGGCAAGAATGTTCTGCAGCCACTGGGCTGGGACGCTTTCGGCATGCCGGCTGAAAACGCCGCCATCGACAACAACGTCGCACCGGCCAAGTGGACCTACGAAAACATCGACTACATGAGGACCCAGCTCAAAAGCCTGGGTCTGGCGGTTGACTGGTCGCGCGAAGTCACCACCTGCAAGCCTGATTACTACCGCTGGGAACAATGGCTGTTCACTCGCCTGTTCGAAAAGGGTGTGATCTACCGCAAGAACGGCACCGTGAACTGGGACCCGATCGACCAGACCGTATTGGCCAACGAGCAGGTCATCGACGGCCGCGGCTGGCGTTCCGGCGCGCTGATCGAAAAGCGCGAAATCCCGATGTACTACTTCAAGATCACCGCGTACGCCGATGAGCTGCTGGAAAGCCTCGACGAACTGCCGGGCTGGCCTGAACAGGTCAAGACCATGCAGCGCAACTGGATCGGCCGTTCGCGCGGCATGGAAGTGCAGTTTCCGTACGACCAGGCCTCGATCGGCGAAGCCGGTGCCCTGAAAGTCTTCACCACCCGCCCTGACACCCTGATGGGTGCGACCTACGTCGCGGTAGCGGCTGAACACCCGCTGGCAACCCTGGCCGCGCAAGGCAACCCCGCCCTGCAGGCGTTCATCGATGAATGCAAGGGCGGCAGCGTTGCCGAAGCCGACGTTGCCACACAGGAAAAGAAAGGCCGGGCGACCTCGTTGTTCGTCGAGCATCCACTGACTGGCGAGAAACTGCCGGTGTGGGTCGCCAACTACGTGCTGATGCACTACGGCGATGGCGCGGTCATGGCCGTACCGGCTCACGATGAACGTGATTTCGAGTTCGCTACCCAGTACGGTCTGCCGATCAAGCCCGTGGTCCGCACCAGCGCCGGCGACGAAACGCCTGCCCCATGGCAACCGGCCTACGGCGAGCATGGCGAGCTGATCAATTCCGGAGAATTCACCGGCCTGAGCTTCCAGGAAGCGTTCGACGCCATTGAAGCCGCGCTGGTCAAGAAATCCCTCGGCCAGTCCCGCACCCAGTTCCGCCTGCGCGACTGGGGCATCAGCCGCCAGCGCTATTGGGGCTGCCCGATCCCTATCGTGCATTGCGACACCTGCGGCGACGTGCCGGTCCCGGAAGACCAGTTGCCGGTTGTCCTGCCGGAAGACGTCGTGCCCGACGGCGCTGGCTCGCCACTGGCACGCATGCCCGAGTTCTACGAGTGCAGCTGCCCGAAATGCGGCGCACCGGCCAAGCGTGAAACCGACACCATGGACACCTTCGTCGAGTCCTCGTGGTACTACGCGCGCTATGCGTCGCCGCATTACGAGGGTGGTCTGGTCGAGCCGAACGCTGCCAACCACTGGCTGCCGGTGGATCAGTACATCGGCGGTATCGAACACGCGATCCTGCACCTGCTCTACGCCCGCTTCTTCCACAAGCTGATGCGCGACGAAGGCCTGGTGACTTCGAACGAACCGTTCAAGAACCTGCTCACCCAGGGCATGGTCAACGCCGAAACCTATTTCCGCATGGAAACCAGCGGCAAGAAGACCTGGATCAACCCGGCCGACGTAACCCTCGAAAGAGACGCCAAGGCCAAGGTGATCAGCGCCACACTGACCAGCGACGGCCTGCCGGTGGAAATCGGCGGCACTGAAAAAATGTCGAAGTCGAAGAAAAACGGCATCGACCCGCAGACCATGATCGACCAGTACGGTGCCGATACCTGCCGTCTGTTCATGATGTTCGCCTCTCCACCGGACATGAGCCTGGAATGGTCCGACTCGGGCGTCGAAGGTTCGCATCGTTTCCTGCGCCGCGTATGGCGTCTGGCTCAGGCGCATGTGGCTCAAGGCCCGTCGACCGGCCTGGACGTTGCGGCATTGTCCGACGAGCAGAAAGCCATCCGCCGCGCGATTCATCAGGCGATCAAACAGGCGAGCCAGGATATTGGCCAGAACCAGAAATTCAACACCGCTGTCGCGCAAGTGATGACGCTGATGAACGTGCTGGAAAAGGCCCCGCAGAACACACCGCAGGATCGCGCGCTGATGCAGGAAGGCGTGGAAACCGTCACCCTGCTGCTGGCACCGATCACGCCGCACATCAGTCACGAACTGTGGACGCAACTGGGCCACAATGAGCCGGTCATCGACGCGGGCTGGCCTGCATTCGACGCACATGCGCTGGTGCAGGACAGTCTGCAACTGGTGATTCAGGTCAACGGCAAGCTGCGCGGCCACATCGAGATGCCTGCCAGTGCCAGCCGCGAAGAAGTCGAAGCGGCTGCACGCGTCAACGAGAACGTATTGCGCTTCACTGATGGCCTGACCATTCGCAAGGTGATCGTCGTGCCTGGCAAGCTGGTCAACATCGTCGCAAGCTGATTGGATCGGGCGCCCGGCAAACGCAGGGCGCCGAACATATTTCCAGGGCACGCACTGGCGGCCCAAACGGATTCAAGGGGAGCATCAAGATGATCAAACGCAATTTGCTGGTGATGGGCCTGGCTGTTCTGTTGAGTGCCTGTGGCTTCCAGCTGCGTGGCACCGGTACCACCGAGCTGGCGATCAAGGAGCTGGATGTCAGCGCCCGCAACGCCTATGGCGAAACCGTGACTCAGCTCACTCGCCTGCTGACCAGCTCTGGCGTCAAGGTCTACACCGGCGCGCCTTACAAGCTGATGCTGACCAACGAAGCCGAGACTCAGCGCGCCATCAGCTACTCGGGCTCGGGTCGCTCGGCTGAATACCAGCTGACCACCACCCTGACCTATGAAGTGCATGGCGACAGGGACCGCATGCTGCTTGGCGATAAAGTCACCGCAGACCGTTCCTACGTACACGACGGCAACAACCTGACCGGTTCCGACCAGGAAGCCTCCCAGGTTCGTCAGGAAATGCGCAACGACCTGATCCAGAAACTGATGGCTCGCTTGCAGCAGCTGACCCCTTCGCGTCTGGACGAGCTGCAGGCCAAGGCCGATGCAGTTGCCAAGGCCGAAGCCGACGCACTCGAGGCTGCTCAGCGAATCCGCGACGAGACGCCTCAGCAGTCGCCTGTCGAAGTTCCAGCCAGATAAGTGTTCGGGGCCGGTTTTCCGGCCCCGACATCCTCTGAATCATGAAACTCGCCCCCGCCCAACTCGGCAAGCACTTGCAAGGCATACTTGCGCCCGTCTATGTGATCAGCGGTGATGACCCGCTGCTCTGCCAGGAAGCAGCTGACGCCATTCGCGCGGCCGCACGCCAGCAAGGCTTCGATGAGCGGCAGGTATTCAGCGCCGACGCCAGCTTCGACTGGGGCACATTGCTCCAGGCGGGTGCCAGCATGTCGCTGTTTGCCGAACGCCGCCTTCTTGAGTTGCGTCTGCCCTCCGGCAAGCCCGGCGATAAGGGTGCTGCGGCGCTCATGGAATATTGCGCCAGACCTGCCGAAGACACCCTGCTGCTGATCAGCCTGCCCAAGCTCGATGGCAGTGCGCAGAAAACCAAATGGGGCAAGGCCCTGGTCGAGGGTGCGCAAACCCAGTTCGTGCAAATCTGGCCGGTGGACGTCGGCCAGCTGCCGCAATGGATTCGCCAGCGCCTGTCGCAGGCGGGTCTGGCGGCGACTCAGGACGCCGTCGAACTGATCGCGGCCAGGGTCGAAGGCAACTTGCTGGCCGCCGCGCAGGAAATCGAAAAGCTCAAGCTGATGGCCGAAGAAGGCCAGATCACCGTCGAGACCGTGCAGGCTGCGGTGGCCGACAGTGCACGCTTCGATGTGTTTGGCCTGACCGATGCAGTGCTCAATGGCGAGGCCGCCCATGCGTTGCGCATGCTCGAAGGGCTGCGTGGCGAAGGGGTCGAAACGCCGGTGATTCTCTGGGCACTGACCCGCGAACTGCGCGCTCTGGCCAACATGTCACAACAGTTCAGCCAGGGCGTGCCGCTGGACAAGGTGTTCAGCTCGGCACGTCCGCCGATCTGGGACAAGCGCAAGCCACTGATGAGCAAGGCCCTGCAACGCCACTCGGCAAAACGCTGGAGCCAGTTGCTCATGGATGCGCAACGCATCGATGCGCAGATCAAAGGCCAGGCCGCAGGCTCGCCATGGAGCAGCCTGAGCCGACTGGCGCTGCTGATGGCAGGGCAACGATTGGCGCTGCCTGCGGAGTAGGCAGGTGTTGTCGACTCTCGTTCCCACGCTCTGCGTGGTAATGCCCTTCAGGACGCTCTGCGTCCTCTTGTGACGCGGAGCGTCACGAACTGCATGCCGACGCAGAGCATCGGCACGATAATTAAAGCGAGGTGTCTGTTCCGGCCCCTTCGCGAGCAAGCTCGCTCCCACAGGTCTTCGATCACTCGGCCAATTGCGCGCTCAGCGCCATAGCACACGACTATTAGACACACGCGCCGTTCTGCCCGATGATTCGCAGCGTTTTACAACACCCATCAGGAGCACCCGCCATGAGCAAGCCAAAGCGGCCGAACAAGGCCAAATCCATCATCGCCCAGCCTTTGTTCCGCAGTCGTCAGGAACAACCCGCCAAGGGCAAAGGCAGCTACCGCCGCGAAGCCTTCCAGTCTAAAAGCTGGGAGGCTTCCTGCTTTATGGCAGCCTGATATCGAGCAACATTTCCGGGGCGCTTTCAACCGCTTAGCCGTGTTATGGTCTGCACCTAACGGTAATACCCTTGGACTCAAGCATGCCTTCTCGTTTTACCCATCGCCCGCAGCTGCGCCAACTCATCGCTGCCTCCAGTCTTGTTGCCCTGGTAGCCTGCGCAGAAAAACCCACTGCAGCCGATGCCACGCCTCTTCAATCCAGCAAAGTGCAGACAAACGCTCCTGCCGTAGCGCCTACGCCAGCGCTGGTCGTTGATGACAACCTCACGATTCAGCCCGCCGTCAGCTTCAGCGAATGGCAGGCCGGCTTTCGTGCCCAGGCGTTGAAGGCAGGTATCCGCGCGGACGTATTCGATCTGGCATTTGCCGGCGTCACCCCCGACATGAGCGTGGTCAAGGCCGACCGCAGTCAGCCTGAATTCAGCCGCCCGGTCTGGGAATACCTCGACGGTGCCATCTCTGCCGCACGCGTACGCAAGGGTCAGGCGCTGCTTTCGCAGTATGCCGACGACCTGCAGAAGATCGAGCAGCAGTACGGCGTGGATCGTCAGGCGCTGGTCGCGGTATGGGGCATGGAAAGTAACTTCGGGTCGTTCCAGGGTACGCAATCCGTCATTCGCTCACTGGCAACGCTGGCCTACGAAGGTCGCCGTCCCGGCTTTGCACAGAGCCAGTTGCTGGCCGCACTGGAAATCATCCAGCATGGCGACATCACCCCGGACAAAATGCTCGGTTCGTGGGCCGGTGCGATGGGCCAGACGCAGTTCATCCCGACTACCTACAACACCCATGCCGTGGATTTTGACGGCGATGGCCGACGTGACATCTGGAACACTCCTGCCGATGCCCTGGCCTCCACTGCGCACTACCTGCAAAGCTCAGGCTGGCAGCGTGGCCAGCCTTGGGGCTTTGAAGTGGTGCTCGGCTCGGGATTCGATTACTCGCTGGCCGACTCGACGACCCGCAAGAGTCTCGCAGAATGGCAGCAACTGGGCCTGAAACAGCCGGACGGCTCCGCCATTCCGGTCGCTGCCAGCCAGCAACAAGCCGCCTTGCTGTTGCCGGCCGGTTATCGCGGGCCAGCCTTTCTGGTGCTGGACAACTTCCGCGCGATTTTGAAATACAACAACTCGACTTCCTACGCGTTGGCGATCAGCCTGCTTTCCGATCGCTTCAAGGGCGCGGGCTATGTCGTGGGCAGCTGGCCGCGCGGAGACCTGCCGCTGAGCCGCTCAGAGCGCATTGAGCTGCAAACCCTGCTCTCGGCACGCCAGTATGACGCAGGCGCGCCAGACGGCATTATCGGCGCCAATACACGCAAGGCTATCCGCAGTGCGCAGCAGTCGTTCGGCTGGCCAGCCGACGGTTACCCTACGCATGAATTGCTGGAAAACCTGCGCAAGCCTGCCGGGCAGTAATCGGGAGGACGCAGAGCGTCCAGAACGGCATGCCAAGGCGGAGCGTTGGCACGATAGTCCGCAGAGAATCGGCACGATAATCAACCGCAAAAAAGAAGGGCCAGGTATCACTACCTGGCCCTTTTTGTTTTTGCGGCGTGTTGTCAGAGCATCGCTTTGGCGATCTTGGCCTGCTCGTCGGCGTGGTACGAAGAGCGCACCAGCGGCCCGGAGGCGACGTTCTTGAAGCCCATCTTGTAGCCTTCTTCGGCGAACCAGGCAAAGGTGTCCGGGTGGACAAAGCGCTGCACGGGCAAGTGGTTGCGCGAAGGCTGCAGGTATTGACCCAGGGTCAGCATGTCGATGTCGTGCTCACGCATGCGCTGCATGACTTCGATGACTTCTTCGTCGGTCTCGCCCAGCCCCAGCATCAAACCGGATTTGGTCGGTACATGCGGGACCATCTGCTTGAAGCGCTGCAGCAGGGTCAGCGACCACTGATAGTCCGAACCCGGACGCGCAGCCTTGTACAGACGCGGTACGGTTTCCAGGTTGTGGTTGAACACATCCGGCGGCTCGGCGGCGGTGATTTCCAGCGCAACGTCCATCCGGCCACGGTAATCCGGTACCAGCGTTTCGAGCTGTACGCCCGGCGACAGCAGGCGGATTTCGCGGATGCAGTCGGCGAAGTGCTGAGCACCGCCGTCACGCAGGTCGTCACGGTCCACCGAGGTGATAACCACGTACTTCAGGCGCAGGTCGGCAATCGCGATGGCGAGGCTTTTCGGTTCGTTGACGTCGAGCGGCTTCGGACGGCCGTGGCCCACGTCACAGAACGGGCAACGACGGGTGCAGATGTCGCCCATGATCATGAACGTTGCAGTGCCACCGGAGAAGCACTCGCCCAGGTTGGGGCAGGATGCTTCTTCACAGACGCTGTGCAGCTTGTGCTTGCGCAGCAATTGCTTGATACGGTCGACTTCCGGAGAAACCGGGATACGTACGCGAATCCAGTCAGGCTTCTTCGGCAGGTCTACCGTCGGGATGATCTTGACCGGGATGCGCGCAACCTTTTCCGCTCCGCGAAGCTTGACGCCCGCTTCGACTTTCGGACGGGCCACTCGCTCGGAAACATCCAGCGTCGGGATCAGGGTTTGCACGGTGTCAGTCATAATGGTTTATTCCGCCCGTAAGGGTCGCCTGCTCAGCGTAGTCGAGGTGTTTGACGAGCTGCGCACGCAGTCGGGCACTTACCTCGGAAAATTCTATCTGCCCTGCCTGATCGCTCAGTTGGGTCATGGCCAGTCCGGCGTATCCGCAAGGGTTGATGCGGCGGAACGGCTCAAGGTCCATGTCGACGTTCAACGCCAGACCATGAAACGAACAGCCGTTGCGAATGCGCAGACCGAGCGACGCTATTTTCGCGCCGTCAACGTATACGCCAGGGGCATCAGCCTTGGCTGCTGCCTTGACGCCGTAGTCGGCGAGCAAGGCGATGAGGGTGTTCTCGATCCGGGTGACCAGATCGCGAACGCCGAAACCAAGGCGCCTGACGTCCAGCATCAGGTAAGCCACCAGTTGGCCCGGGCCATGATAAGTCACTTGGCCGCCACGATCGACCTGTACGACAGGAATATTACCCGGCAGCAGCAAATGCTCGGCCTTGCCGGACTGTCCCTGGGTAAAAACCGGCGGATGCTGGACCAGCCAGACTTCATCGGCAGCCTCGCGGCCACGCTCGTCGGTAAAGCGCTTCATGGCGTGCCAGGCGGTTTCGTAATCGATCAGGCCCAGATCACGAAAACCCAGCGTAGCCGCCATCAGAGCACCATGTGCACGAAACCCGTAGCGCGCAAGGCACTATTGATATCGCGCAACTGGTCTTCGCCGGTAGCGACAATGTGCAATTGCACAGTGGTGTATTTGCCGTTGCTGCTCTGACGCTCGGCGAGTGTCTTGAGGTCGACCGCGGCGTACTTTTTAAGCACTTCCATCACGATGTCTTTGAAGCCCACACTGGTGTCGCCGATAATCTTGATCGGATAGTCATTGCAGGGAAATTCGATTTTGTGCGACTTGATGTCGGTATCAGTCATGGCAGTAAAGGTCTCACAAGCCGTGACGACGGACACGCGGCCCGCTCAGATCATGAGCAGGCCGCGAGAAGGTCGGCATTGGTTACTGGATCAGTTGAACAAGCCGTAGAAGAACAGACGGATGCTATCCCACACGCGACGGAAAATACCACCTTCCTCAACCCCATCAAGAGCGATCAGGTTGGCGGTGTGGATCACCTGATCGTCTTTCTTGACCTCGACCTTGCCGATCACGTCGCCCTTGGCGATTGGCGCAACCAGTTGCGGGTTCATGGTCATGCTGGCAGACAGCTTCTTCATGTCACCTTTTGGCATGGTCATGCTCAGATCTTCAGCCAGACCGGCCTTGACCTGACGCTCGGTGCCTTTCCAGACCGTGGCCTGGGCCAGCTCGGTGCCCTTCTGATAGAAGTTCTGGGTTTCGAAGAAACGGAAGCCATAGGTCAGCAGCTTCTGGGTTTCAGCTGCACGGGCCTGTTCACTGTTGGTGCCGAACACCACGGCGATCAGGCGCATGCCGTCACGTACAGCCGACGACACCATGCAATAGCCGGCTTCATCGGTGTGACCGGTTTTCAGACCGTCAACGGTCTTGTCGCGCCACAGCAGCAGGTTGCGGTTAGGCTGCTTGATGCCGTTCCAAAAGAACTCTTTCTGCGAGTAGATCGCATAGTGAGCCGGGTCTTCGTGAATGATCGCGCGTGCCAGGATCGCCATGTCGTGAGCCGACGAGTAGTGCTCAGGGTTCGGCAGACCGGTCGGGTTCATGAAGTGACTGTTGGTCATGCCCAGATCGGCAGCAGTCTTGTTCATCATGTCGGCGAAGGCATCTTCGCTGCCGGCAATGTGCTCGGAGATCGCGACGCTGGCGTCGTTGCCCGACTGAATGATGATGCCGTGCAGCAGATCGCTGACCGTCACCTGGCTGCCGACCTTGATGAACATCCGCGAACCGCCCGTGCGCCAGGCGTTTTCACTGATCGTCACCGGATCGTTTTCGCCGATCTGACCGCGACGGATTTCCAGGGTCGCGATGTACGCAGTCATCAACTTGGTCAGGCTGGCAGGTGCCAGACGCTGATCACCGTTGTTCTCGACCAGGACGTTGCCGCTGGTGGCATCCATCAGCACGTAGGCCTTGGCCGCCAGTTGTGGTGCAGCAGGCGTCATCTGCTCTGCCGCCCACACAGTCGGGGTGATGATCAGTGGAACAAGCAGGCACAAACGTTTTGCAAAGGTGGTGATGTTCATCCGTCTCTCGAGAATCCTAATGGGCAAACATGCCCTTGCGGGCAAAACTGAACAGACCGGCGAAGCGAAACGCCTCGGTACGGCTCGTGGCGCCAGGCTGTAACCCTGGCTGACAAAGTCGCCTGTTCGACACACGACCTTGTGGGCAGTTACCTGCAACGCTTGCCCTGAAAGCAAATCTGCGCCGCCTGCGACTGCATACCGTCCCCCATTATTGCCGGAGAACGGTTGTCGAAAAAACTTACTGATCCGATGTCACTACGCTCGGCTGGCCCAGATTGGCCGACCTGACGCTGTTTTGCAGCTGCTGGGCTTCACCCTGCGTGTCGATCGGTCCCATCCGCACTCGATAGAGCGTTTGCTGATTGCGCGCTATCGAGCTGACGAACACCGGCGCTCGAACCATCCCGCTCAATTTCGACCTCAGGAGTTCCGCAGCGTCCGGGTTGGCGAAGGCTCCCACCTGGAGAAACAGCCCAGCGGCTTGTCCTGAAGCGTTTTTTTTTGCGTCAACCTGCATCGGCACGACAGGTGCAGCGTGCTGCTGAGGCGGCGGTGTGTACTGCTCGACGGTGCCGGTCGAGGTGGACAGCGCAGGCGGCGTCGCCTGGGCAACGACCTGCGGCTGATTGAGCAACAGCGGCGCCGGACGCCCGCGTTGCGCCCACCATTCCTGCGGATCGATACCCTCGACCTTGACCCGTGCCGTGCCGCTTTCGGCATAGCCGAGCTTTTTGGCGGCCGCGTAGGACAGGTCGATGATGCGGTCGGAATAGAACGGCCCGCGATCGTTGACGCGCAGGATCACCGTGCGATTGTTGTCCAGGTTGGTCACTTTGACGTAACTGGGCAGCGGCAGGGTCTTGTGCGCGGCACTCATGCCGTACAGGTCATACACCTCGCCATTGGCGGTGTTCTGACCATGAAACTTGGTGCCATACCAGGAGGCAGTACCCGAAGCGACGTAACGCTTGGCATCGCTCATCGGAAAGTAGGTCTTGCCCAGCACCGTGTACGGGTTGGCCTTGTAGGCGCCGGTGTGCAGGGTTGGCGTTGCATCAGGGATACGCGAGACATCCACATCCCACCACGGCGCGCCGTCCTTGTGGGCACGGTTGATGTCCAGTCCCGGCATCGAGCGCACGACGGCGCCGCCTTTTGGCGACTGCGACGACGTTGTGCGTGACGGCGACGAGCAACTGGCAACCAGCACTGCCAGGCCGGTCAGCGCCAGAAGCTTGAATGATTGAAGAATCGGCGATGCCCGCATTACTTGACGCCTCGAGCTTGAACCAACGATTCAGACAGCTGATATACGGCCATGGCGTACATCACACTGCGGTTATAACGAGTGATTGCATAAAAATTGTTCAAACCCAGCCAGTATTCAGGACCATTGTCGCCTTCCAGACGAAACGCCGTCACCGGCATATCGTCGCGCAGCGCATCATGACTCGCCCAGCCCAGCTGTCGCAACTCCCCGACCGACATTACCGGATCAAGCGCAGGGCTCAACCCCTCGTCAACCCGGTCGCCACGCGCCGTGGCACGACTGACCACCGGCTGACCGGCCACCCAGCCATGACGCTTGAAATAGCTGGCGACACTGCCGATGGCATCGTCCGGGTCGGTCCAGATGTTGATATGACCGTCACCGTCGAAATCCACCGCGTAGGCGCGGAAGCTGCTCGGCATGAACTGCGGCAGCCCCATCGCCCCGGCGTACGAACCCTTGAGGGTCAGGGGGTCGACCTGTTGCTCGCGAGCCAGCAGCAGAAACTCGCGCAATTCCTTGCGGAAGAACTGGGCGCGTGGCGGGTAATCAAAGCCAAGCGTCGACAAGGCGTCGATCACCCGGTAATTACCGGTATTGCGGCCGAAGAAGGTTTCTACACCAATGATCGACACGATGATCTGCGCCGGCACGCCGTATTCCTGCTCGGCACGTGCCAAGGCGGCCTCATGCTGACGCCAGAAGTCGACACCGCGAGCGATGCGCGTATCGGTGATGAACATCGGCCGATACTCTTTCCACTGCTTGACCCGTTCGGCCGGGCGGGAAATCGCATCGAGGATGGCCTGCTTGCGCTCGACCTCCCGGAACAGGCTCATCAACTGCTCACCGGCAAAGCCATGATCGCGGGTCAGCTCACCGACGAATTCCGCCACCTGGGGCGACCCTTCATAATCGCCAGCCAATGCCTCTTGCACCGAGCCAAGGATGCCCACCAGACCGACCACCGGAGCATATCGAGCCCAGTTACGCACTGCTTGCATTGAATAATTCACCTTAATCAAACTTGAGCGATCCATTTACGATGTGTATGGATCGACATCAAAACCCCAAACGCTGACAGTAGGGTCACGAGCGAAGTTCCGCCGTAGCTAATGAAGGGCAACGGCACCCCCACCACTGGCAGCAGGCCACTGACCATACCGATGTTGACGAAAACGTAAACAAAAAACGTCATGGTCAACGCGCCGGCCAGCAGTTTGCCGAATAATGTCTGCGCCTGTGCAGTGATCACAAGCCCGCGGCCGATCAGCAGCATATAGATGATCAGCAGCGCACAGATGCCTACCAGGCCGAATTCTTCACCCAATACTGCGATGATGAAGTCGGTATGGCTTTCCGGCAGAAAGTCGAGGTGCGACTGGGTGCCGAGCAACCAGCCTTTGCCGAACACGCCGCCCGAACCGATGGCAGCCTTTGACTGAATGATGTTCCAGCCGGTCCCCAGCGGATCGCTTTCAGGGTCCAGAAACGTCAGTACGCGCTGCTTCTGGTAGTCGTGCATGAAGAAGAACCACATGGCCACCGCTGCCGGTACGGCCGCCGCCAGTACGCTGATGATCCAGCGCCAGCGCAAACCGGCCATGAACAGCACGAAGGCACCCGACGCCAGAATCAGCAGCGACGTCCCCAGGTCGGGCTGGCGCACGATCAGGATGAACGGCACACCGACCAGGGCGAGACTGACCGCCACATGCTTCAAATGCGGGGGCAGCGTGCGCTTGGACAGGTACCAGGCGATAGTCGCCGGCATGATGATCTTGAGAAACTCCGAAGGCTGGAAGCGGATCACCCCGGGAATGTTGATCCAGCGCGTCGCGCCCATGGCGTTGTGGCCCATGACATCCACCACCACCAGCAGCAGGACGCCGATGACATACAGCACCGGCACCCAGCGCGCCATGAAGCGCGGCTCCAGCTGGGCGATCACCACCATCGCCACCAGACCGATGCCGAACGAACTGGCCTGTTTGATCAGCAGATCCCAGTTCTTGCCGCTGGCCGAATACAGCACGAACAGGCTGCCCGCCGCCAGCGTCAGCAGCAGGATCAGCAGTGGGCCGTCGATATGAATGCGCTGCAGAAACGTGGCGCGACGACGCATCACGTCTTCACTGGACAGGATGCGGTCGAAATTACTCTTCACGGGCCGCAGCCTCCAGATTCAGGGAACCGGCGTACTCGGGTTTGAGATGGCCGTTTTCGTCGAGCAGCCAGGCGTCCAGGACCTGACGCACGACAGGGGCAGCAACGCCGGAACCGGACTCGCCGTTCTCGACCATCACTGCAACAACGATTTTCGGGTTGTCGGCCGGGGCGAAGCCGACGAACAAGGCGTGGTCGCGGTGACGTTCCTGCACCTTGGTGCGGTCGTATTTCTCACCCTGCTTGATGGCCACCACCTGGGCCGTACCACTCTTGCCGGCAATCCGGTACTGCGCGCCAATAGCGGCCTTGCGCGCCGTGCCGCGCGCGCCGTGCATCACTTCCTGCATGCCGTGGTTGACGCGTCCCCAGTTGGCCGGATCGCGCAGCACGATGTCCGGCATCGGGTTTTCATCCACTGGCGCCTTGCCTTCGATGGTTCTGGCCAGGTGCGGACGGTTCCACACCCCCTTGTTGGCCACCAGCGCGGTCGCCTGGGCCAGTTGCAACGGCGTTGCCTGCATGTAGCCCTGACCGATGCCGAGGATCAGCGTCTCGCCGGGGAACCAGGCCTGCCGGCGCGTGGCGCGCTTCCACTCGCGGGAAGGCATCAGGCCGGGAGATTCTTCGAACATGTCCAGCGAGACTTTCTGCCCGATACCAAACTTGTTCATATAGGTAGCCAGTCGATCAATGCCCACCTTGTGCGCCAGATCGTAGAAGTACGTGTCATTTGAACGCATGATCGCCGTATCCAGATCGACCCAGCCATCGCCGGTGCGGTTCCAGTTGCGGTACTTGTGATCGTAGTTGGGCAGTTGGTAATAGCCCGGATCGAATACCCGCGAGCCAGGCGTCACTGCACCTGTATCCAGCCCGGCAATCGCCACCGCAGGCTTGATGGTCGAGCCCGGCGGGTACAACCCTCGCAGGATGCGGTTGAACAGCGGCCGATCGATGGAATCGCGCAGCTCGGCATAGGCCTTGAAGCTGATGCCAGTGACAAACAGGTTCGGATCGAAGCTCGGCGCACTGACCATCGCCAGCACTTCACCGGTGGCCGGGTCCAGCGCGACAACCGCACCACGACGCCCGCCCAGTGCGGCTTCGGCGGCTTCCTGAAGTTTGATGTCCAGGCTCAGGACGATGTCCTTGCCCGGGATCGGGTCGGTGCGCTTGAGCACACGCAATACGCGACCACGGGCGTTGGTCTCGACCTCTTCGTAGCCAACCTGACCATGCAGTTCGGGCTCGTAAAAGCGCTCGATACCGGTCTTGCCGATATGGTGCGTGCCGCTGTAATTGATCGGGTCGAGGCTCCTGAGCTCTTTTTCGTTGATGCGCCCCATGTAGCCGACCGAGTGGGCAAAGTGCGGCCCTTGCGGGTAGTGCCTGACCAGTTGCGCAACCACTTC
Source organism: Pseudomonas sp. SZ57 (assembly GCF_009495975.1). Classification (NCBI taxonomy): domain Bacteria; kingdom Pseudomonadati; phylum Pseudomonadota; class Gammaproteobacteria; order Pseudomonadales; family Pseudomonadaceae; genus Pseudomonas; species Pseudomonas sp. SZ57. Next base: position 98,464 of record NZ_WIBD01000014.1, read on the forward strand.
GACGCCCGGCAGGCGGAACTGGTTGACGGCGATCAGGGCGATCTGTTCTTCGCTCAGCTCGAACAGGATGGGCACCGGCTCGAATGGCCGACGCCCCTGTTTCATGCGCTTTTCGAAGATGATGCGGTCGTCAGGGGTGAGCTGCAGGATCTCGACAATGGTGTCGAGCACGCTGGACCACTCGCCTGCACGTTCACGGGTCATGCTGAGACTGAAACTGGGCCGGTTATCGGCGACCACAACGCCATTGCGGTCGTAGATCAGCCCACGGCTGGGCGGAATCGGCTGAACGTGAACGCGGTTGTTTTCCGAAAGCGTGGAGTGATAGTCGTACTGGATGACCTGCAGGTAATACAACCGGGCAATCAGCACGCACACCAGCAACACCACCGCCACTGCACCGAACACGACCCTGCCGCGCACCAGGCGTGCGTCCTTTTCGTGGTCTTTGAGGCGGATCGGTTGAGACATTTAGGCCGTATTCACAGTAAAGACGATGCTACTTGTGATAAGGGTGCCCGGACAGGACCGTCCAGGCGCGATACATCTGCTCGCCGATCAGAATGCGCACCAACGGATGCGGCAGGGTCAGCGGCGACAGAGACCAGCGTTGTTCACTGCGGGCACAGACTTCAGGCGCCAGCCCCTCGGGGCCGCCGACCATCAGGTTGACCGTACGCGCATCGAGACGCCAGCGATCGAGTTCGACCGCCAACTGCTCGGTGCTCCACGGTTTGCCCTGCACTTCCAGGGTGACAATCCGCTCGCCCGGCTGCACTTTCGCCAGCATCGCCTCGCCTTCCTGACGGATAAAGCGCGCGACGTCGGCGTTTTTGCCTCGGGTATTGAGCGGGATTTCCACCAGTTCAAGCGCAAGCTCGGAGGGCATCCGCTTGGCGTATTCGTGCCAACCTTCTTCCACCCACTTGGGCATGCGCGAACCCACAGCGATCAGACGCAGACGCACATCAAAGCCTTATTCGTTGCCCGGTGTGTGGTGCGCAGCGCTGGCAGCACGGCTTTGTTCTGCACCCTGCCACAAGCGCTCGAGGTCATAGAACTGGCGTGCAGCAGCGGTCATCACATGGACAATCACATCACCCAGGTCCAGCAGGACCCAGTCGCTGTCGCCCTTGCCTTCTTCGCTCAGGGACTTCAGGCCGGCAGCCTTGACCTTGTCACGAACGCTGTCCACCAGTGCGTTCAACTGACGGTTGGAGCTACCGGTACAGATCAGCATGTAGTCAGCGATACTGGTCTTGTCGCGCACGTCGATGGCCAGGATGTCGGCACCCTTGATCTCTTCGAGGGCTGCGATCGCAACCTTGACGACTTCTTCACTGCTCATTTTTTGCTTTGTCATATAAAACTCATTCAGCTCGTATGTGTGGGACCGTCCAGACGCTTGTCGATCAAAGCAGTTTCAGGACGACCCATCAGTGTTCGGCGCGCGGTAAAGTCCGCGTGCATCGATATAGGCCAGTACCGCGTCTGGCACCAGAAAACGTACCGACTTACCGCTGGCCAGCAGTTGACGGATCTGGGTGGCAGACACCGATAAAGGCGTCTGCCAGACGAATGTAATCTGTCCACCCGGCCCTTTCAGGGCCTTGGGATCGCTGACTGCGCGGGCCGCCAGCAGATTGCGCATGGCATCCGGCGACTCGCTGTCCGCGTCCGGGCGTTGCAGCACCACGATATGGCAGTGCTCCAGCAGTTCTTCCCATCTGTGCCAGGTCGGCAGCCCGCAAAAGGCATCCCAACCCAGCAACAGGAACAACTGGTCGCGAGGCGCCAGTTCGGCGCGCATCGATTCCAGTGTGTCGAGGGTGTACGACGGTTTGTCACGTTTCAGTTCACGGTCATCCACCGTCAAGGGCGACACACCCGCAACGGCACTCTGAACCATCGCCAGACGATCCTCGGCGGTGACGCTCGGCATGTCACGATGCGGAGGCCTGGCGCTGGGCGTCAGGCGCAACTCATCGAGTTCCAGCAGTTCGGCCACTTCGAGCGCACCGCGCAAATGACCGATATGAACCGGGTCGAACGTGCCCCCAAGCATGCCGATACGTCTGGGCAGCGCGGTCATGGGGCTATTCAAGTCAGGCTTGTCCGCGCAATTGGCCGTCACCGATCACGATGTACTTCTCGCAGGTCAGCCCTTCAAGACCGACCGGACCGCGGGCGTGCAGCTTATCAGTAGAAATGCCGATCTCGGCACCCAGGCCGTATTCGAACCCGTCAGCGAAGCACGTCGGCGCGTTGACCATGACCGAACTGGAATCGACCTCGGCCATGAACCGGCGCACCTGACTCTGGTGGTCCGACACGATGGCATCGCTGTGATGCGAGCCGTAATGGTTGATGTGCTCGATGGCTTCATCCAGACCGGACACGACGCGAATAGACAGAATCGCGTCCAGGTACTCGGTGTGCCAGTCGTCCTCGGTGGCCGGGATCACGTCGATCAAGTCACGGGTACGCTCGCAACCGCGCAACTCGACGCCCTTCTCGCGAAACTGCGCGGCCATCGACGGCAAAAAGTCGGCTGCAATGGTCTGATCGACCAGCAGGGTTTCCATCGCGCCACAGATCCCATAACGGTAGGTCTTGGCGTTGAAGGCGATCTTCTGCGCCTTGGCCAGATCGGCGTGGGCACTGACGTACACATGGCAGATGCCGTCCAGATGCTTGATGACCGGCACCCGCGCGTCGCGACTGACGCGTTCGATCAAACCCTTGCCGCCACGCGGAACGATGACGTCCACGTACTCGGGCATGGTGATCAGCGCGCCCACGGCTGCACGGTCGGTGGTTTCAACCACCTGCACGACCGCAGCGGGCAGCCCGGCCTCGGCCAGGCCGCGCTCGATGCAGGCCGCGATGGCGCGATTGGAATGAATGGCTTCGGAACCACCGCGCAGGATGGTTGCGTTTCCGGACTTCAGGCACAGACTTGCCGCATCGATGGTCACGTTCGGACGCGACTCGTAGATGATTCCGACAACACCCAGCGGCACACGCATCTTGCCGACCTGAATACCTGACGGCCGATAGCTCATGTCGCGGATCGCACCGACCGGGTCTGCCAGCGCTGCAACCTGACGCAACCCGACGATCATGCTGTCGATACGTGCGGGGGTCAGGGCCAGACGCTCGAGCATGGCCGGTTCAAGGCCGTTTGCCTGACCATTGGCCAGGTCCAGCGCATTGGCGGCAGACAGCTCGGCGCGAGCTTCGTCCAGAGCGGCGGCAGTGGCCTGCAGGGCGCGGTTCTTCTGCGCAGTGCTGGCACGACCGATCACTCGCGAAGCTTCGCGGGCGGCGCGACCCAGGCGGGTCATGTAGTCAAGAACGGACTCAGTCATTGGTCTCAGAGGTCTTGGCAAAGAGGAAAGCGGCTGATTATAGCTGTCGTGCCGCCCGAACGACAGCGCAGACAGGCGGATGGTCGATATCAGTGCGCAGTTTTTTCGTCACCGTGGCAGGCGTTGCCGGCGGCCATGCGCAGGCTGGCACCCTGCATGGGCATAACGGCTTGTCATGATTCGGTCACGTTCAGAAACAACAAAGCGCCTAATCCAGACACATTCAGCTGCAATTAAAGTTGCGCTTGTTATTATCGGGCTCTTTCTCAATGTACCCGTCCGATTATGCCCACAGCCCTCCCCGACCACTTCTTTCATCGCGATGCCCAGGTGCTGGCGCGCGATCTGCTGGGCAAGGTCATCCGCCACAAGGTTGGCGACCTGTGGCTGGCCGCGCGGATCATCGAAACCGAAGCGTACTACTGCGCCGAAAAGGGCAGCCATGCCTCGCTGGGCTACACCGAGAAACGCAAGGCGCTGTTTTTCGACGGAGGCCACATCTATATGTACTACGCGCGCGGCGGCGATTCTTTGAATTTCAGCGCCGAGGGGCCGGGCAATGCCGTGCTGATCAAATCGGCGTTTCCCTGGACCGACGCAACCAGCGACGAAAACGCGCTGGCGCAGATGCAACTGAACAACCCCGACGCCAGCGGCGCGATGCGCCCGGCGCAACGGCTTTGTGCTGGCCAGACGCTGCTGTGCAAGGCGCTCGGCCTGAAAGTCCCGGTGTGGGACGCCAAGCGCTTCGACCCTGAACAATTGCTGGTCGAGGACATCAGTCAGACACCCGAACGCATTATCCAGACCACCCGACTGGGCATTCCCGCCGGGCGCGATGAGCACTTGATGTATCGCTTCGTGGATGCCGGTTACGCCCGTTTCTGCACACGGAACCCTCTCAGACGCGGTCAGGTCGAAGGCCGCGACTACTTATTTCTCGATCAAGGAAACTGACCGATGGGCGATCTGCTCAATGGAATGACTGGCTGGCTGACCGCAAACCCTTCCTGGGTGGCTGTCGCGATCTTTTTGGTGGCCTTCATTGAATGCGTCGCGATCGTCGGGATCGTCGTGCCGGGCACGGTCATCATGTTTGCCATCGCCGCCCTGGCGGGCAGCGGCATACTGCCGTTGAGCGAAGTGCTGTTGCTGGGTTTTCTCGGCGGGCTGCTGGGTGACGCGGTGTCGTACTTCGTAGGCCGGCGCTTTCATCAGAATATCCGTCAATTGCCCGGCTTGCGCACGCACCCGGAGTGGATGGAAGGTGCGGAAAAATACTTCCACCGTTACGGCATTGCCAGTTTGCTGGTAGGACGCTTCATCGGTCCGTTGCGCCCGATGCTGCCGATGATCGCCGGTATGTGCGACATGCCGCTGCCGCGCTTCGTGGCGGTCAGCGTGCTGGCGGCGGCAGGCTGGTCGATTGCCTACCTGATGCCGGGCTGGGCGGCAGGCGCAGCGATTCGCCTGCCACTGCCGGAAGGCTTCTGGCCCGAGGCGGCCGTGGTCGGCGGTGGGCTGGCTGTCCTGTTCGGGCTGAGCATCCAGAGCAGTATTCGCCAGAAACGCTACGCAACCCGACTGATTTCCGCGCTCAGCCTGATGCTGGTCGCGGCGCTGTTCTTCGGCTTCCCGTTGCTGGCCGATTTCGACAACGGCCTGATGACGCTCATCCAGGAACACCGCAGCGAAGCCACGCAGCACATTGTGGTCTTCGTCACCAGCATCGGCGATTTCAGGGCGCAGTTGCTGGCTGCCAGCCTGCTGATCATCGTACTGGCGGTTGCCAGGCAATGGCGCCACGCAGCCTTTGCCCTGATCGCCACACTGGGCACCGCGATCGCCAACGGCATCCTGAAAACGTTTTTCGCCCGCGCTCGCCCGGAGGTGCTGTTAGAGCCGCTGACCACGTACAGCATGCCCAGCGGTCATAGCTCGGCAGCCTTTGCGCTGTTCATGACCCTGGCAGTGCTGGCCGGACGCGGCCAACCCGTGCGGCTGCGCCTGACCTGGATGCTGGTCGCCGGTATTCCGGCTTTGGCAATCGCGCTGTCGAGGGTTTACCTGGGCGTTCACTGGCCTACCGACATTCTCGCCGGCATGCTTCTGGCGTTCTGCGTCTGCGCAGCCAGCCTGGCGTTCATTCAACGCAAGGACCCCTTGCCGGCCATGTCGGTGCGCGTCTGGTGGCTCGTCGTGCCCGCCATGACCGCCTTGCTGGGCATCTTCGCCGTTCGGGCCCTGTCGCATGGCGTGCTGCGTTACCAGTATTGATCGACAGACCTGATCGCGCCCGCACATGACGGGTGCGACACTGCTCAAATCTGGCACCTTGCCAGCGCTCTTTCGAGGCGTTGACTACACTCTTCAGGGACAAATGAGTGTGCGATGGCGTGATCGAAGGAGTGTTGATGTCTCCACTGGATGGTTATACGGCGATGCCCTCCCGGCAGCGCGGCGCGATCGGCCTGATGGCGGCGCTGACCATGGGCCTGGCATTGCTGTGCACGCTGACCGTTATCGACAGCGGCAGGCTGTATCTGGAAAAGCGCTCGTTGCAGCGGGTTGCGGACATTGCCGCACTGGAAGCGGCGGGCCGTAGAGGAACGTGCAGCGGCACGGCAGCCACTGCGCCCGATTTCGCCAATCAGAGCGCCACGCGCAACGGTTTCACCCCGAATACCGATGGCCGCACCCTGGTGACCCGCTGCGGAACACTCACCGTGGACGTCGCGGGGCCTCGCGTATTTGTCGCCGATTCGACGCAGGCGCTGGCTATCCAGGTGGTTGCGGCTCATCCGGTGCCACGCAGCATTGCAGCCGGCATTGGCGCCCTGTTCGAAAAAACGCCCTCCCCACCCAATGTGACGATCAGCGCCACTGCCGTGGCCGCCAGTGCCGCGCCGCTGGCGGCGCTGACCATCCGCAGTGCGGGAGTCACTGTGGACAGCACCGGTGCCGCGCTCCTCAACCCGGTGGTCGGCAGCCTGCTGGGCGGCACGCTGAACCTGAGTGTTGCCAACTGGCAAGGCATTGCAGACACCAACCTGAGTCTGCTGAGCTACCTGAACAGGCTGAAAACCGACCTCAGCCTCACGGCGGTTGGTTACAACGATGTACTCAACACCTCGGTTTCGGTCAGTCAGTTGCTGCAGAGCGCGATCAATGTCATCAGCCCCAACGCAACACTGGGCGGTGCCGCCGCCATTCAGGGCCTGCAAGCCTTGAAGCTGGCTTCCGGAGCAACCACCGTGCTGCTGGGTGATCTGCTGTCCGTGCAGAGCGGCGCGGACCTCGCCGCGCTGAATACCAATCTGCGCCTGATGGATCTGGTCCAGGGCCTCGCGCAACTGGCCAATGAAAAGACCGGCGTTCTGACCGCGACCCAGATCAATGTCGCCGGGCTGGCGCAGGTCACCACACGCATTCAGGTGATCGAGCCGCCTCAGCTGTCGGCGATCGGCGACCCGAGCAAGATCGACCCGCTCGACCCGCGAAACGGTGCCAACCGGATTTACGTGCGCACGGCACAAATGCGCGCGCTGGTGTCGATCAACCTGCCGGTGCTCGGCACGATAACCTCGCTGGCCAATACCGCAGGATCAGTGATAGGCAGCCTCACGCCGATTCTCAACAGCGCATTGAGCCTGAACATTGCCGGGCTGGGGACCTCGGCCACCTGCGCGCTGGGACTCACCAGTTGCATGGTGACCGACTTCAAATTTCTGACCTCCGAAGGCTCGTCAAACGCAGGTCCGAGGATCGACATGAGCCTGGCAATGGCCAGCGCCGACAGCTACGTTACCGGATTTACCTGCACCAGCAACGCCAGCAAAACCCTCAGCGTCAAGACCGACGCAGCGCTGCTCAGCGCCAAGATCGGCTGGATCGACAGTTCGTCGGCCTTCCCCGCCAGCACTGATCCCGCGGCAGTCACCGCCCTGCCGCTACCGGTCATCGATATCGGCACCATGACCTGTCAGAAAATCGCCGGGCTGCTGGGTAACTGCACCGCGCGCAAACCTTTTGGAGGTGGCGGTATCGGCCTTACCTTCGACAACGTCAGCCAGTCGGCACTGGGCAGCTCGACGGTTACCAGCACGACGTTCAGCTCGCCCAACCTGCCGGAGATCAGCAGCGCCCCGTTTTACCTGACACGCGTTGCGCACACCAAACCGAGTACCTTGCTCAACGGCACGGCTTCAAGCGTCAAAGTGAATGTGTATAAACCGGCGACCAGCAATGTGCTGGGCAACGTCATCACCGGTGCGGCCGGCACCCTGAGCAGCCTGACCCTGGCGCTGGATGCGATTGTCGACGACACCCTGACACGCTTGCTCACGTCGGTCGTCGACCCGTTGTTCGAATCACTGGGTGTGAGCATGGGGGCCACCGACGTCGGCTCCAATCTGAGCTGCAACCTGGGTCAGGCGACCCTGGTGATCTAGCTGCCGGTCTGATCGGCGTTGAAGATCGGCAGCTCGATCTGGAATCGAGCGCCCTCACCGACGTTGGCGACGCTGAGCTGGCCGCCCATCTGGTCGACAATGCCGTAACTGACGGACAAGCCCAGCCCGGTGCCGACACCGATCGGTTTAGTGGTGAAAAACGGCTCGAAAATACGCTCCAGCAACCGCGGATCAATGCCCCCGCCGTTGTCCTGGACCGCCAGGCGGATGATATTTTCATCGCGCTCGGCCTCGACACTGATCCACGGCTCGAAATCCCGGTCCTTTTCCCGGCGCGACAACAAGGCATCACGGGCGTTGACCATCAGGTTGATCAGCACCTGCTCAAGCTGATCGACATGGCCGCGAACCCGCACCGCGTCGATCATCGCGCCGACCCGCAGCTGCACGCCCTTGCCTTTCATGCCTTCAGCCAGCATCGAGATCGTGCCTTCGACTGCCTGGGCCGGATCGAACAGCTGCTCCTCTACCTCAGAGCGGCGACCGAATACCCGCATGTGATCGACTACCCGGGCAGCGCGCTGCACCTGAGTGTCGATGCGATTGAGTTTTTCAGTGAGGTATTCGATGTCCACATCACCCCGGCCCAGACGCTTGAGAACGTTGACCACGGCCATGCGCATGACGTTGAGCGGCTGGTTGATCTCATGGGCCAGACCGGTGGACATCTCGCCAAGCGTTGCCATCTTCGCGCTCTGATTCAACTGCATGCGCGAGCGGCGCACATCGGTGTTGTCACGCCCCACCGCCTGCACTTCGACCAGTTTGCCGTGCTCATCGAACACCCCTCGGTCGGCCCATATCCACCAGGCGTACTCACGGCCCGGCAGCTCGATACAGATTTCTTCGGTACTTACCGGCGCTTCCGGAGTCAGCTGGCCGATACGCTTGATGAACGCCTCGCGCTGCTCGTTCGACAGCCAGTCTCCCAGGTTGATCCCGGTCAGTTGCTCGGGTGTGCACTCCATATAGTTGGCCAGCGGCCGGTTGCCGAAACTCAACACCAGGTCCGGCGTGTAGCGGCAGATCATCGCCGGCGAATCCTCGACCAGAATGCGGTAACGCTCCTCGCTGCGCCGTATATGCTCGGCGGCCAGGGTGGCCTCGGTCACGTCGAGCCACAGGCCCACCGCCTCCACCGGCATGCCAAGGTCGTCACGCAGCAGTCGCGCCTCGTCCAGCAGCCAGTGGTACTGGCCGTTCCTGTTGCGCAACCTGAAACGGCGGCTGACGAATCCTTCGCGCAGCAGTTGGCGGTTACGCTCGAACCAGATGTCGTGGTCGTCGGGATGGATGTATCCCGCCAGCTGCCCATCGACGCAATCGGCCAGCGTCCAGCCCAGCAGAGGCGTGAGGCTGTCACTGAAAAAGGTGGGCTCCAGGTTGCCGTGATCATAACGCTGCACGTAAATCACGGCGGGCGAGCTGGCAATCAGGTTATCCAGCCGGGCGTGCGCGGCGGCGGCCTCGGTTTCCTGATTCTTGATATCGCTGACGTCCAGCATGAACCCCAGCACTCGCTGAACCTGGCCCCTGATCAACGCCTGCCCCTGGATACGAAACCAGAGGGTTTCCTGAGCGGGGTCGTTTTGTGCCAGACGCACACAGAGCAACAGCGGTGTGCCTTTGTCGCGCAACTGCGCGAGACGACTGGACAGCTCCTGTCGATCGGCGGGATGAATCAGTGCCAGCCAGTCCTGACGCGACAGGCTCTCGACCCGGTCGCCCAGACGCAGACTGCGAGCCAGCTGCGGTGCCAGCAGAACCTCGTCACGATCCGGCAGCAATTCCCACCATCCGGTGCCCAGCAGGTCCTGAAGCACCGCCAGGCGTTCGACATGATGACGGTTGTGTTGCTCGGACAGGCGAAAAAGTACCGGCCCAGCCAAGGCCGAGCACAGGTTGAGCCACTCGCGCTCGCCAAGGTCCGGAGCCTGCTGCTGCGCGTTATAAAATCCGAACATCAGCCAGGCTTTGGCAACGTTATCGCGGCTGTGGGGGATCAGAAAACCCTCAGCGTTGCCAAAAACACTTTGCAGCGCGCCCTCATCGACACCGCCGCCAAACCTCAGCTGCTGCGTGGCGTCGACGTTGAATCGATCCAGCGCGGTGCCCAGCCGCTGCCCGACCTGCCACAACTCGGGCGCCGTATGCGCGCTGTGCTGACAATAAACACGCCAGCCAACACCGCCGGCCTCCGGCAACACCAGCGCCACACAGGGAATGCGCCACAGCTGCGCGAGCTCCTCCAGTTGCTCGCTCACCACCGCAGTCAAGCGGTCGACGTTGCACCCTCGCACACGCTCGGCCATCTGTCCGGCAAACCGCAGGCACTGCTGGCGGCTGCGCGCGGCACTGGCCTCCTCCATCAGGTCGCTGATATCCAGCAATTGCAAGAGCCAGCCCTTGCCATGCGCCTGCACCCAGCCTCGGGCGTGCAAGGTATGCGCATCATCCCCCTTGAAGTCCAGGTCGAGCATGTGCCCCAACCAGTCACGCGGCACCCCTTCGATGACCAGCGCACTGTTGGGCAGCAGCAGACTCATCAAACGCTGAGCCGCCGGCAGTGGCGCAGCGACGTCCAGCCGGGCGAGCAAATGCGGGCTGATGCTTTGTATACGGCCTTCGTCATCCAGCAGCAGATAGAGGTCTGCACCGATCGGACCGGGCTCGCTCGATACGGGCAACGGCTGCGGCACCTGCGTTGCTTCACCACGGCCCAGCCAACGGCTCAAACGATTCTTTTCAAGGGACAAGTTGCAGACTCGCTTGTGCAGTCAGGTTGCTCGGCAAGCGCGGAACCTCGCCAATGCCAGGGAGGGTCAACAAGGGCAGTACCTGAGCCAGTCGGGTCTTGGGATACTGGATGGTCACGGTCAGAATGCCTGCGCTATAAGTGACGCTGGTATGGTTGACATTGAATCCCAGCGCAGGGGGTATCCACGACAACTGGTTCATGACCACACTCTGAGCCTGACTCTTCAACAGATCGTTATAGCCAGTAACTGTCGGACTGAGGGCCACACTTCTGCGCACCGCTTCACTGGCAGCGGCATTGAATGACTGGACCATGAGCAACGGCAGGCTATAACTCACCATGCCGTAGAACACCGCAAAGAAAATAACGAACACCGCAGAGAATTCAATAGCGGCGGCCCCCTGTTGACGACGGGGCAAGGTATGTTGCAGAACAGTTTTCATATCGACGTCTACCCTGACATGTAGTGCATCAACACAGCATAGATTCTTTCCCGATAACAGGATGTCTTCGGCGTGATGAAATTATTTTTCCTATTGATATGGTTTGCAATTTGCGCCGAACAGGATGCGCGTTGCAAGCAGATTTCCAACGGGCTGACACTCGGCGCAGCAGCGCTGGCTATTATCTACCTGGCATTGACCGGTATGACCTGGCTCGGCTCGCCTGCGCTGGAGGCCTTGTTGGCCGTGACCCTGGCATTGGCGCTGACATTGCCAGGTTATGCACTCGGCAAGTTGGGCGCCGCAGACGTCAAACTGATGACGGCGTTGGCGCTGGCCTCGAACAGTGCCTATCTGCTGTGTACATTTATTGGCGCGGGCGCTGCCATGGCGACCTGGCTTATCGTCGGAAAGAGTGCCTGGCCCCATGCGCAGCAATGGCTTGCACAACGCTATCGGTATATGAACCCCGCAGCGCCAGATAAACATCCTTTTTCACCTTTTTTGTTCGCAGGCTTACTCCTGAGCACAGCACTGCTCCATTAGTCGAAGAACGATGGGGAAAACTTTAATGCTATGTACATAGTCAGAAAGTACGACTACGGTTAAGTCATGGCGATGGCGTACTGTCACCAACATCCCCACTGATCGAATAACGCCGAGTCATGTTTGCTGAATGGATCGGGGCGCCGTCGACGGCCCCCTAACAGCATGGAGTTGCCTGTGGATAACTACCCGCTCACGAAAGTTCTGGTGGTCGATGACCAGCCCCTTATCGTTGAAGAACTCTGCGAGTTTCTGGAAAGCAGCGGCTATGAGTGTGTGCGTTGCTATTCAAGCCTCGAAGCCATCGAGCGTTTCAGCGCCGACAGCACGATCGGCATCGTACTCTGCGATCTGGAAATGCCTGGCATGAACGGCATCGAGATGGTCGAAGCGATGAAGATGACTGGCGGCAAGACGCACCTGTTCGAGGCGATCATGCTGACCGGCCAGGCCGAGAAAAAAGACGTCATCAAGGCGCTTAGGGCAGGCATCGCCGATTACTACCAGAAGCCGGTCGATCTGGAAGAATTGCTCGAAGGCGTGCAGTTGCAAGTCCAGGCGCTGAACGAGCGGCAGAAGAACCGTCAGCAATTGGGCCTGCTCAACGAAAAACTCCAGTTTCTGGCCGCCTCCATCGACGACCTTTATCAGAACCTGGATAGCGTTCAGAACAAGCCTCATCCCGAGCGAAAAACGCGTGACCGCGCGGAGCGCGAAGTGCAGATGCCGGTGGCACTGGCCAAGTTGTCACCTCGCCAACTGGACGTGGCACGCCTGGTCAGTACCGGGCTGACCAATTACCAGATCGCCTGCGAACTGGGCATCACTGAAAACACTGTAAAACTCTATGTGTCGCAGGTGCTGCGCCTGACGCACATGCATAACCGCACCCAACTGGCGCTGGCATTTTCACCGGGCAAATCGGCGGAGCGGCAAAGGCTGATCGAAAGCCAGGGCTGAGCAGGAATCAGGCTTCGATTTCGTTCCGCACGACGTGATAAGGCACGTCGAGCAGCACCGAATGCACTCGATTGCGGCCCGCGTGCTTGGCGCAATACAACGCCGTATCCGCCTGAGAGGCAAGGCTCAGGCTGTCGTCATCGGCACCGAGAGCAACCACGCCGGCGCTGAAGGTGCAGAACAGATCGGCGGGCTGCGCCGGGTAATGGATCTCTGCAAAACGATGGCGAATGTCATCCAGCACCCTGTGGGCACTCTGGATGTCGGTGTCCGGCATGACAATGGCAAATTCTTCACCGCCGTAACGACCGATGAAGTCGGTTTTGCGCAGGCGCTGCTTGAGAAACAGCGCAAGGCTCTTGATGACACGGTCCCCCATCGGGTGCCCGTGGCTGTCGTTGACCCTCTTGAAGTGGTCAATATCGAGCATGGCAAAGCACAGCGGCTTGCCTTCTCGTCGCGAACGAAAGCTGCAATCTTCCAGCAGTTGCAAAATATGCGTGTGATTGTAGAGCCCGGTCAGGCTGTCGCGGACCATGCGCGCCTTGAGGTTTCGCGCCCTGGCAGCACGGTTGCGCACGGTGGTGATCAGGTGACGGGGTTTGATCGGCTTGGTCAGGAAGTCGTCGCCGCCTTCGCTCATGGCATCGAGCTGCTTGTCCTGATCGTCTTCGGCCGACAGATAAATGATCGGCACGCTGACGTAACGGTCGTTATGGCGGATGACCTTGGCCAGCTCCGTGCCGGTACAGCCCGGCATGTACATGTCGAGAATGATCAGGTCAGGCTGAAACTCGGCCAGTTCAGACATCGCCTGAATCGGATCGAGCAGCACCCGCGTCACGATTCCGGCAGCGTTCAGGACACGCTCGGTGTGCAACGCCTGCGCGCGGGAGTCGTCGATGATCAGCACTTTATAGGGCTCGTATTGAGCCACGCAGGTCAGGACTTCAATTTTTTCCAGCAGACTCGACGCTTCCAGCGCGCCGGTCAGAAACTCTTCGCCACCGGCCCTGACCGCGGCCAGACGGGTGGGCGTATCGGTTTCATTGAGGCTGAAAAACAACAACGGAAGCTTCTGCTCCAGCCCTTCCTGAGCCTGGGAGGCCAGTTCAAGCCCCTTGCCGGGCCCGCTGAAATCGACATCCATGACAATCGCTGCCGGATGCCGCTGAGCCATCGCCCGCTGAAACTCGGCGACATTGTGCAGCGACAGCGCCGCCAGACCGAAGAACTCCAGTTGCTTGGCCAGGCGCTCGGCCCGCTCGTGATCCTGAAGCACGATATAGACGGGCTTGCGCAACGGTGGCAGCGAAGTCTGCTCGAAACGATCGCCATGCCGCAGCCCGGTTCGGGAAAGGCGCTGCATCAGACGATTGAGATCGGTGATGACACGGCTGTTGAGACGACCGCGATTGGCTTCCACCGCATCGAGGGCCTGGCTGATCTCCTGCGCCAGAGCGCTGTGTTCAACCTGTTCGAAGCGCTCGGCAAAGCGCGAAAGACGCTGCGTGGACTCCTTGAGCTCGGCCATGTCGCCGACCGACCATTCGGCCTTCTGCAGACGTTGCCACGTCTCCAGAATCTGGCGCGCCTGGTGAATGACCCGTTGGGCAAAGTGATGCTTCAGGCGATCTCGGCTAGGGTCTTCGGGCTCGGTCATATTCAGACTACTGTGGTTTTGCTGAGCGATACGGCTGATGGCGCTATGCTAGCACCTCCGTTACAACAGAACAGTGTCGTAAGTCACTTATTTGACAACATTTTGATGGCGCATAGCCAGTATGCAAAATCAATCGATGCATAGACTGCGCCTATGATCGTTACAGTTCAAATCTCAAGATAATGTCTGTCAGCCGCACCTTGAGGTAAGGTTGCGGTCGAACGCCTCGTGAAGCATTCAACTCAAGATCGAAAGGACCCTACCATGCTGGATTGGAAGAACCGCGCAGGCAGCGCGGGTGCGCGCACCGCTGACACTTCATCGACCAAACGCCGCGGTTACCTGGGTAACCTGTTCTACAGTCGCGCGCTGGGCGCCCTGATCTTGATCTACCTGCTGGTCGCACTGGCAGTCGGCTGGTACTGGAGCAAGGAACCTGCGCTGTTCCCGGTACAGCAAAACGCCCAGGCCGCTGCCGAGCGCGAAGGCAAACAGATGGTCATTGGCTACACGACGGTTGAAACGCTCAAGACCGTCGCGGGCACATTGCTTAACAAGCCAGGTGGCTACCTGTCCAACGACCGCATGCCACCGGGCCTGTGGCTGGACAACATCCCCAGCTGGGAATACGGCGTGCTGGTTCAGGTGCGTGACCTGAGTCGTGCGCTGCGCAAGGATTTCGCCCGCTCCCAGTCGCAATCGGCTGAAGATGGCGATCTGGCCCGCGCCGAGCCGTTGTTCAACTTCAACAATCGCAGCTGGTTGCTGCCTTCCAGCGAGTCGCAGTACGCCGAGGGGATCAACTCCCTGAGCCGCTACCAGGCACGCCTGTCCGACCCCAACCAGAAAGGCGCGCTGTTCTATGCCCGCGCCGACAACCTGAACAACTGGCTGGGCGATGTCGGCACCCGTCTGGGTTCGCTGTCGCAACGCCTGTCGGCCAGCGTTGGCCGGGTCAAACTCAACAGCACGCTTAAAACCGAAGCCGCTGTGTCGGTCAAGCCCGGTGAGGTGCCGCAGGTCGATGAGGAAATCGTCGAAACGCCATGGCTGGAAATCGACAACGTGTTCTACGAAGCACGTGGGCAGGCCTGGGCGCTGTCGCACCTGCTGCGTGCCATCGAGGTTGATTTTGCCGATGTACTGGCGAAGAAGAACGCGACGGTCAGCGTGCGCCAGATCATTCGTGAGCTGGAAGCCTCGCAAGAGCCGATGTGGAGCCCGATGATTCTCAACGGCAGCCCGTTCGGCGTGTTCGCCAACCACTCGCTGGTCATGGCCAACTACATCTCGCGTGCCAACGCCGCAGTCATTGACCTGCGCCAACTGCTGAATCAGGGCTGATGTCCATACCTGCCAACGAGGCCGCGCATCGCGCCGCCTCGGACGCCGAGCAGATCGCCTGGGTCGACGAACAGGATCGACTGCTCGGTTCGCTGGTCCGTGCCGATTTGCGTGAACGCGGGCTGATAGGACGCGGCACTTATATCCTGCTGTTCAACAGCCGGGGTGAGCTGTGTGTGCATCGACGCACCTTGAGCAAAGCGATTTATCCCGGCTACTGGGACGTAGCCGCAGGCGGCATGGTCCAGGCCGATGAAAGCTATGCGGCCTCTGCCGCGCGAGAACTGGAAGAAGAGCTGGGGGTCAGTGGCGTGCCGCTGCAGGCCCACGAACAGTTTTTCTTCGATCAGCCGGGCAACCGGCTCTGGTGTGCAGTGTTTTCAGCCGTGTGGGACGGGCCGTTGAAACTGCAACCTGAAGAGGTCCTGGAGGCGCGCTTCATGCCCATCGCCGAAGTGCTGCAACAGGCTGAGCACAATCCCTGGTGCCCTGACTCCCTGGCGGCGCTGAAACGCTACCTCAAACAGATAGAGAACGAGCAGTAAGCGAGTGTTCAGAAATTGGCGCATCCAGCCCCTTAGCAACCGGCCGGTTTGCCGTTACACTGCGCGACCTTTTCAAACTGGACCGGCCCTGCCGTTTCAGTAGCGCTGCCCCTGCCAGAGTGGGGCTTCGCGGTCGATGGCTCGTACGAGCCCGACCCATCTTCAGTCCTCAACAAGAGGATGTTTGCGTGGCTAAAAAAGCCGCTTCTCTCGCCGCCCTGGGTGGCCTGGTATTTTCAACCGACGCTGGGCGCCACTGCCCCGATTGTCGTCAACCCGTTGCCGAGTGCACCTGCAAACAGACGGCCATCCCCGAAGGTGACGGCATTGCCCGTGTACGTCGCGAAAGCAAGGGCCGGGGCGGCAAGACCGTCACCACTATCAGCGGCGTCCCGCTGGCCGAAGAACCGCTCAAAGAGCTGGCCAAGGCCCTCAAGCAGCGCTGCGGCACCGGCGGATCGCTCAAGGAAGGCGTGATCGAGATTCAGGGTGATCACGTAGAACTGCTGGTGGCAGAGCTGATCAAAAAAGGCTTCAAGGCTAAAAAGTCCGGCGGCTGAACCCGCGAATCAAATCGTCATTTCCACTCATTACAATGCGCCCAGCTGGCTACTGGCTGGCGCTACGACTTCTTTATAGGGGACTTCGATGTCCGTACGACGCACACGCAAAGACGATGGCAGCCAATGGACCGTTGCGGACAGCCGCAGCGTTTATGGCATTCGCCATTGGGGCGCGGGTTATTTTGCAATCAACGAAGCGGGCCGCGTTGAAGTCCGACCCAACGGGCCGGACAGCTCGCCCATCGATCTTTACGAACAGGTCGACAACCTGCGCAAGAGCGGCCTGTCGCTGCCGCTGCTGGTGCGCTTCCCCGACATCCTGCAGGACCGCGTGCGCCAGCTGACCGGCGCATTCGACAGCAACATCGCGCGCCTGGAATACCAGAGCCAATACACCGCGCTGTACCCGATCAAGGTCAACCAGCAGGAAGCGGTGGTGGAAAACATCATCGCCACGCAGAACGTCTCCATCGGCCTGGAAGCGGGCTCCAAGCCTGAACTGATGGCCGTGCTGGCACTGGCGCCCAAAGGCGGCACCATCGTCTGCAACGGTTACAAGGACCGTGAGTTCATCCGTCTGGCGCTGATGGGCCAGAAGCTGGGCCACAACGTGTTCATCGTCATCGAGAAAGAGTCCGAAGTCGAACTGGTGATCGAAGAAGCCGCCGAGCTGAAAGTCGCCCCCCAGGTCGGTCTGCGCGTGCGCCTGTCTTCCCTGGCGTCGAGCAAATGGGCAGATACCGGTGGCGAGAAATCCAAGTTCGGCCTGTCGGCTGCGCAATTGCTGTCGGTGGTCGAGCGTTTCCGCAAGGCCGGCCTGGATCAGGGCATCCGCCTGCTGCACTTCCACATGGGCTCGCAGATCGCCAACCTGGCCGACTATCAGCACGGTTTCAAGGAAGCGATCCGTTACTACGGCGAACTGCGCAAGCTTGGCCTGCCGGTGGACTACATCGATGTCGGGGGTGGTCTGGGTGTCGATTACGACGGCACGCACTCGCGCAACGCCAGCTCGATCAACTATGACATGGACGACTACGCTGGCGTGGTGGTCGGCATGCTCAAGGAATTCTGCGACGCGCAAAGCCTGCCGCACCCGCATATTTTCTCGGAAAGCGGCCGCTCGCTGACCGCCCACCACGCCATGCTGGTGGTGCAGGTGACCGACGTCGAAAAACACAACGACGAAGTCCCGGAAATCGCCGACAAGGCCAGCCTGCCGGAAACCGTGCAATGGCTGGTCGACCTGCTGGGTCCGACCGACATCGAGATGGTCACCGAAACCTACTGGCGCGCCACGCACTACATGAGCGACATCGCGGCCCAGTACGCCGATGGCAAGATCAGCCTGTCGGAAAAAGCGCTGGGCGAGCAATGCTACTTCGCCGTCTGCCGCCGCCTGTACAACTCGCTGAAAGCCCGTCAACGCTCCCATCGTCAGGTGCTGGACGAGCTCAACGACAAGCTGGCCGACAAGTACATCTGCAACTTCTCGGTGTTCCAGAGCCTGCCGGACACCTGGGCCATCGGCCAGGTACTGCCGATTCTGCCCCTGCACCGTTTGAATGAAGAGCCGGTGCGCCGTGCCGTGCTTCAGGACCTGACCTGCGATTCGGACGGCAAGATCAAGCAGTACGTCGATGAGCAGAGCATCGAGACCAGCATGCCGGTGCATTCGCTGAACGAAGGCGAAGACTATCTGCTGGGGATCTTCCTGGTGGGTGCCTACCAGGAAATTCTCGGCGACATGCACAACCTGTTCGGTGATACCGACTCGGTGAACATCTACCAGAACCCGGACGGCAGCGTTTACCACGCCGGCATCGAAACCCACGACACCATCGAAGACATGCTGCGCTACGTGCACCTGTCGCCGGAAGAACTGATGACCCATTACCGGGACAAGGTCGCCAGCGCCAAGATCACCCCACGCGAGCGCACCTACTTCCTCGATGCCTTGCGCCTGGGGCTGACCCGCTCGTCGTACCTGTCGTCCTGATCCTTGCGCGGCGCCAGATCTAACTGCTTATCGTGCCAATGCTCCGCATTGGCATGCAGTTCGTGACGCGGAGCGTGAGGGACGAGAGGTGTCCGTAACCACCGCCGCCCACGCTCCGCGCTCATACAACCCACCCACTCGACGTAATCCCCCACCAACATCTGCTGTAGGCAACGTCCTGTTCTACCTGCAGACCTCTACCCTGCCCGGCTTCTGCGCGAGAATCCGCGGTCGCATTCCCGGTAGAGAAGCCCTCCATGCCCGACCCCGACAGCGCGCCGTTCTTTCATCTGGAGATTGCCCGCCTGCAGCGCCGTTTCAGCGTCGTATCGTTCAGCGCAACCGAAGCGATCAGCCAGCCGTATGCCATCGAGCTGGAAATCCTCGGCGACGGCTTCGATCTGGACCTGACCAGCCTGATGTACAAGCCTGCCTGGCTGAGCTGCGGTGGCGAGCAGGGTTTTCCGGGGCAGAGTTTTCAAGGACAAGGCTTTCACGGTCAGATCCACGGCGCGACCCGCAAGCACTACCACCCCGGCCCGGCCTGCTACACGCTGCTGATGGGGCCTCGACTGGCCTGCCTCGGGCTGCGTCAGCACTCACGTATCTTTCAGCACATGACTGCCACGCAGATCATCGCCCAGGTGCTGGAAGAACATGGTTTGAAGAACGCCTTCCGCTTTGACCTGCAGACAGAATGCATCGAGCGCGAAAGCTGCGTGCAGTATCAGGAATCCGACCTGCAACTGGTCCAGCGGCTGTGTGCAGAAGAAGGCATTCACTACCATTTCGTCCACTCGCGTCGCCGCCACCTGCTGGTATTTGGCGCCAGCCCTTGGGAGACCGGGTTCACAGCACCTGCCCCGGCACCGCGCACCGCCATTGCACCACTGCAGCGTGGCTGGATCATCGGCAGCGACGGCGAAGCGGCGAGGACCGATGCGTCAGGCCGGGTGCACGTGCGCCTCGAATGGGACTGGCAACGTCCGGAGGGCCCCGACGCGGGCTGTTGGCTGCCTCTGGCTGCGGGGCTGGATGTTGAGTGTCGGGGCGGCATGGCAGTGATAGTGAGCTTTTGCGCAGACGACAAACGCCCGCCGCAGATCACCGGCTGCCTGTCAGCGCTGGCAGACGCTGGCGGCCACAGATGTGATCAGGCACCTGCCGACAACGTCGAGATACACCTCGACTGGCAGCTGATCACCGGGCCAGACCGGCAACTGCAACTGGCGGACGGGACCCGCGTAGAACTGGCTGAAGGCAGCACACTGACCGTCGATGCCGGGGCAAGCACGGTACAGATAGATGACAGCGGTCTTACGCTGAGCAGCCCGCGCATCAGCTTCGCCAGCCCACCGAGTGATCCGTACGCCACTGAATGACGTAGCAGCAACTGTGCGGCACTGGGACGAAGCGTGACGGTCTCAGGCATATCCGACTTACCTTCCAGAGCCCCTCCGCTATGATCCGAGTGATTTTCCTGACACTGATGACCGGTGCCGTACTGGCAGCCTTGTCCGGCTGCTCGCCTTTGAAGCTGCTCAATACGTTGAACCCCAGCGGCCCTGTCGATCATGTCTACAATCTGGCTTACGGGCCGGACCCACGCAATACGCTGGATGTCTACACGCCCAAGGCGAAACCGGCCAAGGCACCGGTCGTGGTGTTTTTCTATGGTGGCAGCTGGAACAGCGGCTCGAAGGCCGATTACGCGTTCGTCGGCGAAGCGCTGGCCGCACGGGGCATGGTGGTGGTTATCGCCGACTACAGGCTGTATCCACAGGTACGTTACCCCAGCTTTCTGGAAGACTCGGCCAAGGCGCTGGCCTGGGCGCACAAGCATGCGAACACCTATGGTGGCGACATGAGCCGCC
This sequence comes from Pseudomonas sp. SZ57, assembly GCF_009495975.1. Lineage (NCBI taxonomy): Bacteria > Pseudomonadati > Pseudomonadota > Gammaproteobacteria > Pseudomonadales > Pseudomonadaceae > Pseudomonas > Pseudomonas sp. SZ57. The sequence goes on from NZ_WIBD01000014.1 coordinate 119,002, forward strand.
TGTACGTGATGGGCCACAGCGCGGGTGCCTACAACGCCGCAATGCTCGCGCTCGACCCGCGCTGGCTGGCTCGCGAAGGGTTGTCGCCCTCCATCCTCAGCGGCTGGATCGGGTTGGCCGGGCCTTACGACTTCCTGCCCATCGAGAACCCGGACGTGAAGCCGGTGTTCTTCTTCCCCAATTCACCGCCCGACTCGCAACCCATCAATCACGTCACGTCCAGCGCACCACCGGCATTGCTGATGGCCTCGAACACCGACTCGCTGGTCAACCCCAAGCGCAACACCGGCGGCCTGGCCAGGTCGCTGCGTGAAGCCGGCGTGCCGGTGCGCGACCTGTATTTCTCGCGCACCAACCACGGCACGCTGGTCGGCGCATTCGCCAGATTGCTAAGCGGTCTGGCACCAGTGGTCGACGAGGTGGACATGTTCGTCAAGCACACGCCGCAAACGGCGTCTGAAAAGAACGCAGCAACCGGGTCGAAAGGTCAGTGAACGAACCAGCCGTCACTGCGTGTCAGCCGCCAGGCAATGGTCCCCAGGCTCAGGCCGCGCAGCAGGGTAAAGGCCAGGAACGTCAGCCATAGCGCGTGGTTGCCGTGGCTGGAAGCCAGATAAGCCAGCGGCGCGATGCCCGCTGCGCTGAACAGCATCGCGTTACGCATTTCCCGCGCACGCGTGGCACCGATGAACAGGCCGTCCAGCAGGTAGCTCCAGACGGCCAGCAACGGCATCAGCGCCAGATACGGCAGATACGTCATCGCAGTGGCGCGCACTTCCGGAATATCGGTCTGCAGGCTGACGAAGGCATGCCCAGCCACCAGAAAGAACAGCGCAAACACTACGCTGGAAATCAGTGACCAGCCCCCAGCGACCACCAGGGAGCGGCGCAACGTATCCCGGTCCCGCGCACCGATGGCATGCCCGCACAGCGCTTCGACCGCATGCGCCAGCCCATCGAGGGCATGGGCAGTCAACAGCAGGCCATTGAGCAGCAAGGCATTGGCGGCAACCGTCGCATCCCCCAGGCGAGCGCCCTGCACGGTGATCAGGAACATCACCGATTGCAGCGCCAGCGTGCGCAGAAAGATGTCCCGGTTGACTGCCAGCAAGGGCCGCCAGTTGCTCCATAGGCGCAAGGCCGACCAGACGATCCGCCCAGGCCAGGCGCGCAAGGTGTTGCGCGCCAGCAGCAGACCGAGCACCACGCCCGTCCACTCCGCGAGTACCGACGCACGCGCCGAGCCGACCACGCCCCAGTCCAGCCCCAGGACGAACCACAGATTGAGCACGATGTTGACGGCATTGGTCACCAGCAGAATCGCCAGTGGCGCCCGAGCGTTCTGCGCCCCCAGAAACCAGCCGACCAGCGCATAACTGGCCAGCGCCGCAGGCAGGCCGAACAGTCGGGTATGGAAGAAATCCAGGGTCATTTGCTGCAGATCGGCAGACGGCTGCATCATCGTCAGCGCCAGATGGCTGAACGGCAAGGCGATCACACCCAGCAGCAACGCCAACCCGACAGCCAGCAGCAGCCCCTGCAACAGAATCCGGCGCAAGGCAGCGCTGTCACTGCGCCCTGCCGCCTGTGCGGCAAACCCGGTGGTGCCCATGCGCAGAAAGCCCATGGCCCAGGCGAGGAACGTATACAGCGTGGCGCCCACCGCCACGGCACCCAGCTGATGGGCGTGGGGCAAATGACCGATCACCGCACTGTCGACCAGCGCCACCAGCGGCACGGAAATATTCGACAGAATCATCGGCGTCGCCAGCGCCCAGACGCGACGATGGGTTGAGCGATGACGCCAGTCAGTGAGCAACGTAGACATGAGAACTCCCGGCAAGGCGGGCATTGTAGCCAGATCAAACGCGGGGTGTCCCAGCGTTTCGATACGTCCGGAAACGGTACTCATGCCTCGAAAGCGGCGGCGTTATCGTTGCGCACGCTCCACTGGAGCGTAAGGAACGATCACCTTGTAACTATCGTGCCCATGCGTGGGGACCATGGTCATCAGCTCACAAGCCCTGCCTTTAGCCAAATTGCTCTAAAGCGCTTTTCGAGCACGATGGCAGAGACGACGCAGAGTGCGACGTAAGTGACAGGGCGAAGGAACCCGACGAAGTCGGGCCGGAAACGGAGCCAGGGGCTTTGGTCACGTTGGCCCCTTCAAAGTGACTCGCCGAGGGGCGAAAAGGTGACTTGAGCCGAACGCCAATCCACCTGACATCCCAAAACCACTGTGTGACGCAGAGCGTCACGAACGGCATTCCCACGCGGAGCGTGAGGAACGATAGTCATCAGGCTCCGGGCCGTGCCTCTAGCCCGACTACTCTAAAGTGCTTTTTGAACACGATGGCACTGACGACGCAGAGTGCGACGTCAGTGACGGCTGAGTCCTGGCGCTGATCCGG